>DFJV01000080.1 GCA_002373205.1 Treponema sp. UBA3662 | reverse complement strand
CCTTAGGCAGGTTGTTTCGTATAAAAAGGTTCACCTTTTCCACAAGGCTCTTAAAGTCGTGGGTTTCCGCAAGGAAGGTTCTTGTGATTGACTTCATAATGACCATGCTCATGGAAGCTGCAATACCCTTACCGCTCAAGGCACCAATAATAAAGAGGTGTCGCGTGTCTGTAAGGCGGATAAGGTCTACGAACTCACCACCAATGTTGTGGGCTGGAACCATTCTGTATCCGCAGTCAATCTTTGGATTCTCAATGTGATCCATGTTCTCCTGAATAGAAGTAATGATTTGGCTGGACATCTTGATTTCGCGGTTAACAGTACCAACAACAGCCTCGTTCATTATGTTCTTAAGGTAATAGCCAATTACAAAGAAGTTTGAATAGAGCTTTGTAAAGACTTCCATATCGTAGTCATTGTAGATGTTACCGGAATCTTTTGCGCCAAGGAAAATCACTCCAATAATGTGGCGTCCTTCGTTGAGCATTATGAATGAATCAGAAGAAGTTTCGTTCAGCAAAGAAAGTATTTCTCCGCGAACCCTTTCCAGAGTGTAGTCCCTCTTCATAAGCTCCCTGAACACAATCGGCTTCTTTAGGTTCAAGAGCAGGTCAAAGGCTTCGTTTGCAATAGGAATTGTAACCTTGTTCTTTTCATCATCCTTTTCAAATACCGGTTCAAGGTAGCCGTTGCCAACGTCAATAAAGACTTTTATAAAGCCAGAGTCAACGTGCTTTACAAATGCGTCTTCCACCCGGTGAACAACATCAGCAGGATCATCTTCAAATTCAATAGAAGTAATGTCTTTTTCAAAAGCGGCAGCATAGCGTGTGTCGCGGAAGAAAGCCCTCTTGTTTGCAAAGTTGCTTATTGCGGTGCAGGCAAAGATGATAAGCAAAAGCCCCACAACAAAAAGAAGGTAGAAAAGCTTTGTGTTAACAGAGTTGAGCTTCCAGAGCAGGGCAAAGAGGCTTCCCCCAAGGACTGCCGGCAAAGCATAGCGGATAAGGAAGGTAAGGGAAGAGCGCAAGAAGTACTTCTTGTCCCAAATTTCATTAGTAGAATCCGCCTTTATAAAGAACATTACCTGGGGCAAAAAGCCTATCGTAAGAAGGCTCGTAATCATTGTCTGGTAGGTCGTCGCATAATTCATAAAGCCAAAAAGGGAGAATGAAAGGAATACACCCAGAATAACAATCATTATGCGCTGGCGGTTAAGCAGGCTCTTTGTATTTTCCGCACGCACAAGCAGCATGAGTACTGCAAGCAGAGGAAGTGCAATCGTATAGGTAAAAACATAAGTCGGATACCATGTAAGCGGGAACTTTCTGCTAAGCAGGCCGGAGAAGATAAGCCCCGACGGAATCTGAAAGTCGCCTTCCTTGGTAATAACAAAATTGTTAAAGGCATTCTTGTGGAAGACAACATAAAGGGCAAGCAGGTTCAAGACCCACTGCATAAAGGTAACAAAGCGGTTCCTCTTTTCGTCCGGAAATTTGACTATAAAGACGCAGCAGGAAACGCTGAACCATCCAATAAGCATGAACGAAAGCTTTCCCACAAGCTTTGCCATCTGGTTTGGTCCCCAAAGGCACATGGCAAGGGTAAGTGCCATCATTGCATAAACCGCAGAATTAAAGAGGATTATGTTAACAAGCTTATTTATATCCTTTTTCTGAGAATTCTTCTTTGAATCCGCACTAAAAGAAAGCAAAAGCAAGCCTACGGCAAAGAATGCATTCAATATAAAAAATATCAGTCCGTTCATTTTAGTCCACCACCTTTGCAACCATCATAGTCACATCGTCGCGAAGTTTTTTGCCGCCGTTATAAGAAAGAACAAGGTCAACAATGTCGTCAACAAATTCCTTTGGATGTTTTTTTGCGCTGGAGCAAAGAGTATTCTTGTAAAGCTCCGTATCACCAAGCTCCGTGCCGCTGTCGTCCATTACTTCTGAAACACCGTCGGAAGCCATAAGGATAACGTCGCCACGGTAGAGCTTCTGGGTTGCAACCTGAACGTCCGGAATGTCAATAATTCCAACAACCGAACAGTTGGAAGTAAGCGGCTTAATCTTGTAACCGCTAGGCGTCCTTGTGATTACAATCGGGTCAGACATGGATGCGTTTACATAAGAAATGGTCATTGCAGAAGTGTCTACAATGCCAAGGAAAAGAACCGTGTACTTGTCCTGCAGGCTCATGCTCTTAATGGCCTTGTCCACAGCCTTTATCATGGCGGGAAGGTCGCTTTTGTTTTCAAGAATCTTTACGGTGTTCATCACCAAGCCCATAACCAAGGCAGCGGCAAGCCCCTTACCGGAAACGTCCCCCAGCATAAGAAGCGTCTTTGTGCGGCTAATGGGAAGCACTGAATAATAGTCACCGGAAACGTTTACAAGAGGTCGGAAGTATGCTGCAAGCTCAAGGTGCTCAATCTCCGGCATAACCGCAGGAAGGAATGAGCGCTGGGTCTCCGCAAGCTGCTGCCATTCCTGGGAAAGAGAAGAAATTTCTGCAAGGTCGCTTATAGTCTTTGTCCTGTTTTCAAAGCGGCAGAATTCAGAATAGAGGTTATTGTATATTGTAGAATCAAAAAGCTTTGTATAGCGGCAGAAAATGTAAAGATGCTGACCTTCGTTCACCATAAAGAACCCGCGTGACTTTTTAATAGAAGAAACAATACCGTAATTGTCTCCTATAAAATATACCCCGTTCTTCCAACTCTCCGGAAAATTCATGCCAAGCGTATTGAGCACGTCCTTGTCGCAGGTAAGGCGGTTGGGGCTGTTGTAAAGAACGTAGTTCTTTTTGCGGTCAATAAAAAGCACTGAACAGTCGGCCTTCTTTTCCAAAACCTCGGAAATGTTGTCGTAAAAGTCGTCCAGTGAGTAGCAGTAGCGCAACTGTTCCAAAAATTCAGTAAGGAAAGAGGTTTCGCCCGTAAAAAGAGCAGACTTGTACAGCTCGCCGTCAAAATAACTGCGCAGTTTTCTTGTTATTAAAAGAATGGCAAAGAAAAGGGTCGTTGCAGAAATCCAGGAAAACAGCGGTGAATAAGATCTGTTCTCGTTAAATTTTGGCACTATACTCACAGCGAGGAATATAAACACCACCAACAAAATAGCGTCCGTTGCCAAAATTACAAGCCGGCGTTTTGTTTTATACATAAATACCTCTTAAAACTAAAAGTCCAATAAGTCAATTTACTATCGGCATTTTTTGAAATCTTCTATATAATTACAGTGTATACCGAAAATTCCATTCGCGGTAGTGGCTATTTGCAGATTTTAGAATTTTTTTTTATCTGGACGGCATTCCTCTTTTTACTGTGCCCGGCACTCCGTGTCCGGTCAAACTCCGTGTCATTCCCCGCTTTCCATGGTTCCGGGGGGCCCCCTCCATTGCCTGACGGCAACCCGCTGCGCGGGCCCTTCCAATCGGGCGTAGGTTGCAGGGCAAGTACCCTGAACAAGTCTCAAGGCTTCTAAAACCGTCATGCTGAACTCGTTTCAGCATCTCTCTTCTGTGTTCTAATTTGAGATTCTGAGTCAAGCTCAGAATGACACAAAGTCACCTTCGTCCTTGCCAACCAATACAGAGCCATGGAGCGATTTTTTTTTTTCGTTCTTGCCAACCAATATCGAGCCATGGATGGCGGCTTAGCATCACGGAGATTTGATTGCGAATCCCCGACACCGAAAAAAATCCGTGGAGGGAATAAGGCAAAAAAAAGTTTGCCCTTGGACTCTTTAGAAAACTCCCGCTTTTGCATCTTTTGTAAACCAACCAAAGTAAGCATATTAAGACGCGGCAGGGATTGGAGCCCCGAAGTAGCGCCACAGGCGCTATGAGCGCTAGCGAAGGGCGGAAAGCCCCTCTAAAATCACGCTAATCTTTGGCACAAAAATAAAATGTGAAAGATGGCACTGCCGCAAAAAAGAAAAAAAAACAATTTAAGACTGTTTAAACAAAATTAAAGGTAACTTGCAGAATTCCCTGTTACAGAATTGTTTGAAGTCTCCACTATCTGACGGCTCACAACCATTGCAATCCTGTCAATTGCACTGTTCACGTAAAGTTCATCCTGGATTTTTGTTTTTAAATCTGCAATACGTTTTGCCTGCGTTGCAGAATTTTTTTTAGGGCTTCTAACCGTCATTGTGAATCTTACTCCGAAAAAGCATTAACAATATGGTGCACCGGCTCCAGTCCCGGAACATCTATGGCAAGAACGTCAAAACGAATTATCTTGTTACTATATTGTCGATGTTTTTGGAGGTAACATTTAGCAGTTTTGATTATCTTTTCTTGCTTTCTGGAATTAAGGACAGCCGCAAGCATCTCCGGACTGCCGTTAGGAAGGGTTTTTACTTCAACAAATGCCAAAGTTTGACATTTTAAGACTATTATATCTATTTCCCCAGTGGGAACGTGGAAATTTCTTTCTATTATGGTGTAGCCTTTTTCCTTCAAAAATGAACACGCCCTGTCCTCTCCTTTAAAACCGACAGTTCGTGTATCAACATGAGACGGAATTACAAGGCCTCCAATTCACCAATGTCTGTATCAAATTCAGAAGCGTCTATTTCCTGCACTGAATCCTGAGCAGCAGAAGGTACACAGTCAAGCTTTTTGCCCGCAGTTACCAAGAAAGGTACATTCCACCGGGTAAGCGCAATAACGTGATACTTCTTTGCAGGATGATTTGCCGCAAGAAACATATTTACGCCGTCGTCAAAAAAAACAGGAGCAGAGTAACAGACTCCTTCGGTTATTTGATCACATTTAATCTTTGTAGGTGCCATTTTTCTTCTCCATTTTTATTATGTAAGCAAAAATACCGGCAACCGCATACCATGTATTTTCCGGAATACAACTGCCAACATCATATAGTGACAGGACATTCTCCAAAACGTCATCCTGGACAACAGGAACATTGTTCTCTTTTGCTATTTCCACCATTCGTTGCGCAAGAAGACCGTTTTCCTTGATTGAAATGAACGGAGCGGGAAAATCTTCCGGGTACTTCAAAGCCACGGCTGAAAACTTTCTTAATTCGTTCATATCTCTTCTTCCACAAAAGACGGAACCTCATTTGTGGCACAAATTCCGTCAATGCAAGCAGAGTCGGAATAGGTTACAGTCACAGGATCTTTTAGGTTCATGCCGGAACTTAAAATACCTCCAAGCCGCAGTTCTTCTGTTTTTACCTCAGAAGGCAAAAGCGGCGGTAATGTACAGAACCGCACTTCCTTCACTTTGCTTCCACTAAAGTATAACACAAAATCATAATTTGCAACAGTATTTTTAAAATTTATTTCAATTTTTTTTGTACTTTTTTCACTTAAATTTAGTAAAATTCGAATAATTCCTGTAAAAAGATTCTCTCCGCACTTCCATTCGTAGGGAAGAAAGATCCAGTGGTTGTCGCTGCCCCTAACCTGGTTAAGGTAGGTCAAAAAGCCTGCCTTGCTGCCTAGACCATCAGAATATATCTTTTTAAGAAAATTTACATCTTTTGTAGAGGCATCGGAATCCTTATCATTGGTCTGGCCATTGTCTTCCAGCGCAAAAGTCTTGCCGCCTTGCCCCTGCCCTTCTCCGCCAGAAAGCTGTCCCGGAAGCACTTGGTCACCCGGCAGCACTTGGTCACCCGGCAGCACTTGGTCACCCGGCAGCACTTGGTCACCCGGCAGCACTTGGTCACCCGGCAGCACTTGGTCAACTGTTAGCACTTGGTCACCGGGCAGCA
>DFJV01000141.1:21624-47548 GCA_002373205.1 Treponema sp. UBA3662 | reverse complement strand
ATGCTTTCTTTTGAAACATGGGCGGTTCCCACGAGGACAAATTCCCTGCCGGCAACAACAAGATGCTTTTGCGTGTTGGAGTCTCTGGCGGCAACATTATTTTGCGCTGTCATTTGGCTGCACACTCCATTCAGCAAGGCGGTATTCAAAGAACATTGGGCAATTCATGGAAAGAACCTTTGCGTACCATTCGCGGGAAGCTTCAACTCCACCGTAAAGTTCATACAAAAGGCCAAGGTAGAAGTACATCTTTCCCTGCTGCTGGCGGCTGCCCAATTGTGCAATCTTCTGGGCAAGCGGCATTTCTCCGCCCCTGTCGTGGAAGACGCGGAGCATTGCGTATTCAATGGAAGACCTGTCCATCTTGCGCAAAACCTTGTCGCTAAATTCGCGGGCTTTAAAGCTGTTGTTCTCGCGGTAGTAGCAATATGTAATCATCAGCGGATAGGAAATATTGTCCTTCTGCTTTTCGTAGCACTTTTCGAATGCCTCGCGTGCAAGAGTCCACTGCTCTTTGTGCAGGTAGATTACGCCAAGCTCTTCGTAGGCAAAGTAATAGTCAGGATTCAGCTTTACAACCATCTTGTAGTCTTCGCAAGCCTGGTCAAGCATATTCTCTGCATCGTACAAACCGCCGCGGTAGGCATAGGCAAGGAAGTAGTCAGGCTGGAGCTTAATTGCCTTTGTCCAAGCCTTAATTGCGTTCTCGGAATGTTCCATTGTGTTCTCGTACATTCCGTAGTCCATAAGGTAGTCGTAGTTTTCGGAGTCAAGTTCAAGTGCCTTTTCTGCGTAAGAGGAAGCAATCTTGTTTTCTTTGTTTGCAGCGGCAATTTTTCCAAGGTATGAATAGCCAGGTGCATAGGTTGGGTCAATTTCTATGATTGATTTGAAGGTTTTCTTTGCCTTTTCATCATCCTTAAGGTAATAGGCGGCTCTACCAACACCAAACTTTGCGTCCACATTGTTGCTGTCGTTGACCAGGGCCTTTTCGTAGTATGCAAGTGCCTGCTTGTAGTTCTTGCGGGCAAAATAGTCATCGCCAATGGTTATGTTTGCGGCAGAATTGTACGGATCTTTCTTTAGAAGCTCATTCACAAGGGCTGACTTTGTCTTTGTGTCCCCCTGGGCAGTTGCAATTACAATGCCAAGTTCCAAAGCGTCCTGGTTGCCCGGGTTGGCAGTTCTTAGCGAAGAACAAATCTGAGAGGCTTCCTTGTAGTTTCCAGCGCTAAGGTTGAGTGCCGACTTAAGGTAAAGAATGTCAAAATCCTCGGAAAGCTCTGCAGGAAGGGTGTCAAAAAGCTTGAGGGTTTCCTGCGGAGAAGACTTTGCAAGCGAATTCTGAAGGCTTTGGATAAAATTATTCTTGGAAAGTCCCAAATTGTATGCGGCTTCCGCCTGCGTGCTACCGTACCTGTCCTGTCCGGCGGCAGAAGCAGAAAAAGGTGCTGCAAAACATACTGCAACAGCTACAAAAACGGCAATCTTGTTTTTAACAAAATTATTCATCATTTACTCCCACTATTATTTTCATCACATGTAAATCTGTTTTGTGCTCCACTAACAGAAAAATCTGGCTGAAAACCCATGGTGCGAGGTAATAGGACTCTGACTCCCTTCGGGGCTTGAAGCTACGCTACCTGTTACGCACCTCGCAAATGGATTTTATCCATATTTTTCTTCCCGTTGCGCACAAAACTGATTTACATGCATTCTATCTATATATATGCTCTTGAATTTTGCACCCATTATATATAAAATAACCAAAATGCGTAAACATCCTGTTAGAAAATTTTTAGGACTCACAGTACTCTACGCCGTTGTTATTGTCGGCATCTTTGTACTTCAATTTAAGACCGAATCCGTTTTTACCAAAACTTTTGGTGAACTGCGGGTTTCTATGGCTCAAACCGAGACAAAAAACCAGGAAACGGTTTTAAAAAACCAGCTGCAGGCCAATTTTAAGGGGCTTACCTTTGTGGCAAACTCAAACAACCCTGCAACCGTATCCAACTCGGCGGAAGAAGGCTCTTCCACAAACCTGGTTCTTGCTTCCTGGAAAGAACTCAACCCAAATTCCGTTGAATTTGGATTTACGGACGGCAGCACGCTCACCTTCTCTGTTTCGGACAGCACTCCAAACGCATTCCTTACGATTAGCGCCATCCCATCCGGCAACAACAACACGCTTTCCATCGTATGCAAGACAGCAGGCGGCTACAGTGTAAAAGAAGCAAGCTCAAACCGCATGATTCTTAGCACCAGGGATAAAATGTATTCCCTTAACGCGCCCCGCCTGGAAAATGACCGCATAGTGTTTACAAAAGAAAGCCCCCTCGCTTCCTACACCGCATACGATCCTTCAAAGCACTTTGAATTTACCGCTGCAGCAGGCATAGAAGGCTGTGACGCAAACACATACACTGCAAAAGTTGAACAACTCAGGAACGCCATAGTTACTCAGTTTGAACACGCGGCATCCTCTTCTCAGGTTTCAAGCCTCACGGAAAAGGAAATCACCGCCTACGTTGCCGAAATGTGCTCCCACGAACGCTACAACAGGGCAATAGACACTGTTCCGTCATCATTCAAGCAGGGTAACAAGCGCACATTCCTTTCCGTACCATACTTTGCAGGCCTTGTAGCCATGGACGAAACCCTTGTCTCCCACAACCAGAGGCTGGAATCCCTTGTCCAGAGCGCAATCCAGGGCAAGAACCCGGACATCTTTACTGTTGAAGGAATCAGCGACTACATCCTGCGCGAAAAGAAAAAGCCTTCCGCAAAGACGCTGCTTTCACTTCCTGCCACGATGGCTTCTTTTGAGCCAACCGTTAGCCAGGCATTCGGACTTATTACTGTTTACGCAAAGCTTTACAAGACCGACCCGGACACAGCAGCCCTTCTTGCCTCCGCAATAGAGCCCTGCACAAAGGTTATCCAGGAAAACACAAAGCTGGAAGACGGAATCATAACCGTTACAGAAAACGACATTCCGCTAAGCCCGGTACAGGCAGTGGAAGCCGGCTGGGCCCTGATTCAGTTGGGACGCATCTCTTCCAGACCGGAAATTGAAGACACGGGCCGCCTCTTGGCAAACCAGAACCTTACGGAAGAAACGCTTTCAAACCTTCAGTCCTTGGCGGAACTCTACCCGCTGCTTGCAGAAAACAAATTCTACCCGCACACACAGATATTGGGCTACTACGGTTCAGAATGTGTATGGGCTTGGACCTGCGCATCTTCCATCAGGTACTCGCTCATGCCGGGCGGAGTCGTAAACATCAACGTAGACTTCCCGCTTACCTATTCACACTACATCCTGATGAAAGGCGTTCCAACCTTCCACGCAAACATAGAAATCCAGGGATTGCGCTTTAGGACTGACCCACGCTTTGAATTCTACAATTCTTCGGGCTACGTCTACAACGAAGTCACAAAAACCTTATATTTAAAGAGCCGCCACAAATCCCAGGTTGAACTTGTAAGGCTTTTCTGTGACCGCGCAAGTAACTTTACGGAAAAATAAAAGTTTACAAGACAGGAGCTTTTACCGACAATAAAACAAAAGCTTTACGAGTTGAGTTTATTGAATTTAGAAAACAGAGGAACCAGATGAAAAAACTTTCTACACTTATTTTTGCGGCAATCTTTGCAGTCATTACAGTTGCAGCCGCCCAGACTTCTACGGCCGCAAAGCCACGCACCGCAGCTCAGCTTAAAAAAATCCTTATGTCGGACTATTCGCTTCCAACAAATGCCAAGGTAATTTCTATTGGCATGGTGAACAATGACGAAGAAAATAACTTCCAGCTTGTTCAGGTAACACGCTTCTGGTCACTTCCATATTCTCCGGTACAGCACAGCCGCTACGACCTTGTTGTTTTTGAAGGAGACAAAGTTGTTGGCTGCTATTCAAACTTCATAGAAAACAAGCCGCTCATCAACGGTTGCAAGGCCACTTTTAACGGAATTGACTCTTCACTTGGCAACGAAATTGACTTTGCCGACGGAGTTCCGCTTATGGTAACAATCGCAGGCGAAACATACAGCTTTAAGGACGTGGACTTTGTAAGCCCGGCATACGAAGCTGAAGAATAAAAAACACCTGAAAAAGCGATCTTGATTAAAAACCTACGCCCGATTGTAAGGGCGGCGCAGCCGTTCCGAAGGAATGGAGGGGGTTAGGGCCCCCCGGAACCCTGAAAAGCGGGGATTACTAAAGAATTTGTCCGGTCCCGAAGGGCCGGGCACAGTAAAAATAGGCATGCCGTCCAAAAAATTCCTACAGAACTTCCGTAAGACCACATGGATTAAATAAAAAATGAAGAACCTATTTGCTACCCTACTGCTTCTTTTTATATTCATTTCTTGCACAACAAACAAAATCAAAAAAGAAGAAGAAATTTACGACTACATATCCAAAAACATAATGTGCAATGCCCAGTCCGTCATTCTGGAAGCCACAAAAAAAGAAATCAATCCTGATGACATAAAAATCTCAGGGCGCTTTGGTGAAAGACCCGGCATTTGTAAAAAATACTACTGCGATTACATTTCCTATCCATATTACAGCATACGCAAATTTTGTTCTGCGCTGGACGGAACAATTGTGTATATCGGTCAGCCAACAAATTATCCGCTGTTAGCAAATGCAGCCATAACAGTAAAGACAGATGGGCTTGAAATAGAATACTTCGGCTTAATGTGGCTTAACAAAGACCTTTCCGTTGGCAGTAAAATAGAAAAAGGAACTTATTTGGGAACAATGAGAGGTGGTGGTGACAGTGGAATGGTGCTGAACATTCGGATGCGCTACGATGGAAAAATAATAGATCCGTCACGATGGTTTACTTTCTATGATTTTGCAGAGCGCATGTAACCCTCTGCTGCAAAATAAGCAGACATTGAGGGCTACACAAGTGCCCCTACAAAACTTCCGCCCCACCTTCCATTAATTCCGCAAGCTCATCGTCATTGTCCGCAATAAGGTAAGAGGCAAAATAGAGTGCCACGGTAGATTCCGTCGTCAGAGCCCCCATGGGCACAGCTCCCTTGCTCCAAACTTCCGCGCTTGTTGAATAAGAAGAAAAGTCCACCGAATTTTCCTGCTGGGAAGTACAGTAGAATTTCTTGCCTTTTTTGTGACCGCTAAGAAGAAGTGGCTTTAGCGAATAGTCACCGCCCTTCATGTTGCCCGTACCGGAAGCATAAAGTTCAAGGATTATTGTGTCCGCACCGTCGGTTCCGTTTATCATTTTTTCAAGGCGGCAGCAGGTAAGACCGGGGTAGAGCCTTACTACGGCAAGCCTAAATGCCGCTTCGTTAAAAAGACGTGTCATTATGCTGGATTCAGGAAGGCTTACGGTTTCAAAAATGCGGCTGGTCTGGCAGTTAGCATAGAATTTTGGCAAGTCCATGTTCCAGTTGGCAAAAATTCCGCCTTTGTTGCTTCCAGATGAATCTTTTTTGCCAGAACCAACAAATTTTAGGTTGAGAGGAGAGTACAAAGTTCCACCAAAGGCTACGTAGACTCCGTTTTTTTTGCTGCGGGCGGTTTTTACTGCAAGGGCTATGTTTTCCCTTGCTTCCACGCTGTCCTGCGGCAAAGAAACTGATGCTGTAAGCACTACGGGGACAGAAGACGATGCAAAGAGCCAGAACAAAAGCGCGGCTGTATAAGGCAGGGTGTCCGTTCCGTGGGTTACTACAATACCGTTTGCGGTTCCGCTTTCCATACGCTCCTTTATTGCGGCTACCAGGGCTGCCCAGTCACCGGGTTCAGTCTCTTCGCTGAGCATTGAGCGCACAGGCGTTACGATTACAGGCTCCTTGTCGGATGTTTCCAAAAGCTCACGGATTACCTTTGCGTCCCCCGGCACAATCGTTCCGGAAGAATCTTTTTTGGCAGAAATTGAACCGCCCATCGTAAGAATATAGACTACGCTTATTTTTAGGTAGGACTTTATAATGCTTTTTACCTTTGCGGGAACAGCACGGCCTTCTGTCTTTTTCATTACAAGCCCCGTAATTCTGTCCAGAGGCGCCATGTCTCCGTTCTTTAGCGCAGCGGCACTTTTTTGGTCTTCTTCCAGGGCTTCTTTTACAAAAGGCAGTATCTCTTCTTCTTCGGAAAGCAGCGTAAGGTTCTTGCTTTTTACAATTTTCTCTGGCTCCTCCCCTGTAGAAAAGGTTTCCTGCATTAGGCTTTTTGCTATTCCTGAATGAATTTTTCCCTCGCCAAGCATTTTCATTATGGAAGCAAACCTTTGCGCATTCAGCTGCCCCGCATTGATTCCACTTTTCTTTTGGTTAAGGAGCTTCATCAGTTCACCGGCCATCCAGTGGGAAGTAAGCAGCGGTTCTGCCCCGGCTTGCACGGCTTCTTCAAAGTAGTCGGCTATGTCTTTTTTTGAGCACAAAAAGCGGGCCCTAAGTCTGGAAAGCCCATACTGCTTCATAAAACGCGAGCGTCTTGCGGAGGGAAGTTCTATGGGAACAGAAGTGCCACTTCCAGCCGGATGAATCAGCATTACCTGAACTAAAGGCTCCACCATCTTAAACTGGTTTGCAAAGCTTTCGCGGTTCTGCCAGGTCTGCGACATTTTGCTTTCTGCAATCCACAAGCGGCTTTCGCTGGTGATTTTTCCGCCGGCAGAAAGGATTTCCTCTTGGCGGGACAATTCAGCATTTACGGCATCGCGCACAAAGTTGAATGAATTAAGGTTGCGGAGTTTTACAAGGCCCTCCAGATCCCCTTCACCCAAGCCAGATTCGTCGGAAATGCAGACGTAGGCATTGCACCTTATGCTGCCCTCGTCAAGGTCGCCCGTTACAAGCTTAAGGTAGGAAAGCGTCGTGTAAAGCTCGTTAAGAAAGAGCTCGGCCTCTTCCCCAAGCTCAAAGACTGCGCTGGTGCGGATTCTCATGCTGGGACAGCCTGCAAAAGTCCAGTCCATGTGTGCCTTTCCGCCATTCTTGCCGCTTGAGCGAACCAAATGGCCGGCATTTTCTTCTATGCGCACTTCTTCAAAAGTAATTTTCTTTGGCTTTTGATGGAACATTATGTCCAGGCTTCCACCGTGCCCCACTTTTACGGAAAAGCCGGTAAAGTTGCGGTCATCTGGCGGCTCCTGAACCTTACCGGTCAAATGCTCAAGAAAAACCTTCTCTTCCACTGTTCCGCCAACCGCGCGCACAAAAGACACCGCCTTGTGGAGAACTGACGGTTGTACCGCAACGGAAAGAACCTTTGCCCCGCCATTGTTGCGCTTAAGGAATTCAGCCTTTGCAGTAAGTATGTCATGCTTGCCGGAAGACTCGCTTTCTGTTAAAAAAACACCGGGTACGGCAGAAAGGAGCACCCGAACTTCCAAATAAATATAAGTCTTATACATATGTATCTTTTCAGTACCTAAGTTTTTTAAAGTTTTGTCAACAGAGAAATAGCTTTTTCTGTTAAAATTTTAAAAAAAATTTTCTAAATTATACCTCTTTTTTAAAAAATATGGTATAATATATTTCATATTATAGGAGAATCAGTTGAACAAGAGAGATTTCCCCAAAATCCACTTCTACGATCAGGATTTTGTAGATATATACGACAAAACATGGAACTGGCTGTCTGACTATTGGATTGATCCGGCAAACGGAGAAAAATCAGCAGACGGTCTTTTTGTATACCCGATAGCACAGCAGGGGCAGACTCTCTTAATACTCGACCAGGCGGAAGCCATATTCTCTTCGTTCTTTCTGGTTTATTCAAACAGAAATTTCCCCGCAAACAAGAACATAGACTATTTTTATGCCCGTCAGGAAGAAAACGGTGCCATCCGCTGGAAGTACGACACCCAGACCAACCTGCCGGTAACAGACAGCTCAAACCCCGAAGGCATAGGCATACCTATCTTTGCATGGGCAGAATTCAACCTTTACCACAAGAGTGCCAACAAGCGCCGCATAAAGGAAGTAATGCCGGTTCTCCAGAGGTACATGGACTGGATTGAGCGCACCTTCAAGCAGCCAAACGGCCTTTATTCCGTGCCATTCCAGTTCTCCACAATGTTCAACTCTCCGCGCAAGGGAGCCTTCTACCCTGTGGACTTCAACTGCTGCATGGCAATAAACGCTTCCTACATGTCCGCCCTGGGAGACATCCTTAACGACAAGGATTTGAGCTTTAAGTACAAAAAAATGTACTTTAGCCTTAAAACAAGAATCAACTCACTCATGTGGGACAACGACACAGGCTTCTACTACGACTTGGACAAGGACGAAAAGCGCCTTTCACAAAAGACCATCGCAGGATTCTGGCCGCTTCTAGCAGAACTTCCAAACGCAGACCGTGCCGACGTGCTTATTGAGCATCTTAGCAACCCCGACACCTTTGGAACAGACCATCCTTTCCCAACTTTGAGCGCAGACAGCCCGGAATTCAAGGAAAGCGGAGAAGGCTTCCTGGGTTCAGTATTCCCGCCATTCAACTTTATGGTAATAAAGGGCCTGGAGCGTTACCAGCGCTACGCATTTGCCCGCGAGTGCGCAATACGCCACCTCTACTACATACTGGAAGCTTTAAGTCCCCTTAATTCAAAAGAAAAAGGTGATTTGTACGAGGCCTATCTTCCCACAAAAGAAGGCCCTGCCCAGCTAAAGAACAATGCAGACTTCCCGCGCAAGAGGTTCCTGCACTTTACGGGACTTTCCACAATCGCCCTGATGATAGAAAACGTAATAGGCCTTAGCATAAGCCTTCCACGCAAAACCGTAGACTGGGTAATCCCCAATCTTGAAATCATGGGAATTGAAAAGCTCTCCCTCAAGCGCAACCTTATCACAATCCTCAGCAACAAAAGTACGCGCGGTTGGGAAATACAGATGGAAAGCGAAAAGCTCTACTACTTTACGATCAACATCCTTGACCAAAAGAAGAAGACGCTCCCAATCCCATCCGGAAAGTGCTCTATGCTAATAGACAAACTGTAAGTTTTGGTGTAGGGATAACTGTCTAAAAACTACCGTCATGCCGAATTTATTTTGGCATCTACTCTAGCTGTAGCATAAAAGACCCCGAATCCACATTCGTAGCAAGTGCGTGCGAATGTGGCATAGCAGTTCGGGGTGACACTATGCGATTAAGTTTTTAGACAACCAAATAGGTATGCAACAGCAGGCTGTTATAGAAATCGGCTCCACAGGCATACGCATGCTTGTGGTCGAAATCACAGAAGACAAAAAGCGCAATATCCTCGACAGAAGCGAACTCCCGGCAAACATTGGGCGTGACGTATTCACATCCGGAGTCATCAGCAGGGAAACCATGATTTCCTGCCTGCAAATTCTCCGCCGCTTTGCAGAACAGCTAAAATCCTGGGGCATTCAGCCAAAAGACACAATCGTCCTTGGAACCAGCGCAGTCCGAGAATCAACCAACAGGGACCCCTTTGTTGACAGAATCAAAATCAAGACAGGCTTTACCGTACGCGTAATAGACGGCCTGGAAGAAAACCGCCTCATGTACATAGCCGTAACCGAATGTCTAAAAGGCGCAACTGTAGACGGCCAGGACATAATGCAAGACGACTCCGTCATACTGGAAATTGCTGGCGGCACTACGGAAATGATGCTCATAGAAAACGGCCGCATGGTTG
Source organism: Treponema sp. UBA3662 (assembly GCA_002373205.1). Taxonomy (GTDB): domain Bacteria; phylum Spirochaetota; class Spirochaetia; order Treponematales; family Treponemataceae; genus Treponema_D. The sequence goes on along the minus strand of DFJV01000141.1, from coordinate 37,895 downwards.
GAGCGCACAGCATAAGGCTTGGAACCGTAATCATAGAGCAGCAGGTCCGTTCTATAAAAGGCGGAATAGAAGATGCCCGCAGTTATATCGAAGAATTCATCCGCAACTCAAAGTCCCAGTTCAACGCGGAAATGAACCTGGACAAGGTAAAAAAATTCATAGCAGTCGGCACAGACATGAAAATTGCCGCCCTTTTTACAGGAAAATCCATTACCCCCTTCCTCTGGCAAATTCAGAGGGAAGACTTTGACCGCTTTGCAGACGAAATCCAGCGTTACAGCGTAGAAGAAGTAATTGCAAAATTCAAGCTGAACTATTCGGATGCCCAGACATTCAAAATTTCCCTGCTAACATACAAATATTTCATCCAGCTAACAAGGGCAAGCTCCATCATCGTACCAGAAACATCCCTTAGGGAAGGCGTAATAATAACAAACATAGCAAACCCCTCCGGAAAACTCCAGCTGGAATTCTCCGCACAAGTAGCAGCAAGCGCGGCGGCACTGCTAAGAAAATTCCAGGGGGACGAAAAGCACGCGGAATATGTACGCAGCATGGCACTGCGCATCTACGACTCAATGCAGATGGAACTGGGGCTACCTGCCCACACCCGCCTTCTTTTGGAAATAGCTTCAATCTTGCACGACGCAGGAATGTTCATCGGGGCAAAGAACCACAACCTGCACAGCGAATACATCATCAAAAACAGCGAAATCTTTGGCCTTTCCCGCGACGACATTTCCATCGTTGCACAGATTGCCCGCTACCACAAGGGCACAAAGCTTCCCTCCGACGATGCAGAATTCAAACTGCTCCCAAGGGAAACCCGCATGACGGTGCTAAAGCTCACCTCCATCTTGCGCGTAGCAGATGCCCTGGACAGAAGCCACAGGCAGCACCTTGCAGACTTTACCATAAACTTTGCAAAGGACAGCATTACATTCCGGGTAAAGGGACGCAACAACCTGAACCTGGAAAAACTTGCCATAGAAGAAAAAGGCGGCCTTTTCGAAAACGTATTTGGCTATAAAATAGTATTGGTCTGAATACTTTTTTGGACCGTATTTTTTTTGCTAACCCGCTTTCCAGGGTTCCGCGGGACCCTACCCGCTCCATTGCCTGTGGCAACGGGCTGCGCCCGCCCTTACAATCGGGGGTAGGCTTTTTTTGCAAAAGGAGGGCTTATGCCTGCTAACTATAAATTCTTTAACCGCGAACTAAGCTGGATAGAATTCAATGCCCGCGTTTTAAACGAAGCCTGCCGCAAAGAAGTGCCTCTTTTGGAAAGGCTTGCATTCTTGGGAATCACCTCCACAAACTTTGAGGAATTCTTTCAAGTGCGCGTAGCTTCCATAAAACGTCAAAAAGAAGAAGACCCCCACTTTATAGACTCAAGCGGATTTACCCCCAGCCAGCTCTTAAAGCAAATCTCCAAGCGCTGCCACGAAATTGTAAAATTGCAGTACGAAACCCTTTGCAACGACATTCTGCCAAAGCTTACCGCAAAAGGAATTGCCTACATTCCTCCAGAAAAGCTTTCCGCCGAGCAAAAATCCTTTACGCAAAACTATTTTTTGCACGACATTTCTCCTGTCCTAACCCCCCAGCGGGCAGACGGCATTGTCTTTCCAAGCATAAGGGGCGGCTCCCTCTACGCGGCGTTCATCCTTGTGCCAATGCCAGGCATTCACCTAAAGCAGACCCCGCTTTCCGCAGCAATCGATTCCGACTATACACTAGCCCTGGTTCAGATTCCGTCAAACCTTCCGCGCATAATTCAGCTCCCGGAAGCATCTTCGCCAATGCAAAAACAGTTTGCCACCCTGGACGACATTATTGCCCTCTACGGCCGCGAACTTTTCCCCGGCTACAATGCAAAGGAAACGCTGCTTTTTAAAGTTGACCGCGACGCAGACCTTGCAGTTGACGAAGACGCAACCTCCAACTACATTCAGGCCATGGAAAAAGTCCTGGAAAAAAGACAGAATTCCTTTGCAGTCCGCATGGTGTGCAACTCAACAAGTGCAAAAATCCGCAGCATAATCCAGGAAAAGCTAAACTTGCCCGACGACGACGTTTACCAGGTAGACGGACTCTTTGACCCGGAAACGCTTATGCAAATTGCCCCCCTTGCAGAAGGCCTTCCCACTGCCAAGGAACTTACCTACCCCGAATGGAAGCATTTTTTCCCGCAGGACCTGCCGGAAGAAGACACCTTCTGGAACACCTTCCGCCAACACGACGTGCTTCTTAACGTACCCTACCAAAGCTACGACCCGGTAGTAAAATTCATAAGGGACGCCGCAAAAGACCCCGGTGTGCTTGCCATAAAAATTACGCTCTACAGAACCGGCAACGACAGCCCAATCATAAGCGCACTGGAAGCCGCAGCCCAAAGCGGAAAAGCCGTTACAGCCTTTGTTGAACTAAAGGCACGCTTTGACGAGCAGCGCAACATAACCTGGGCATCCCAACTGGAAAAAGCCGGTGTCACTGTAATCTACGGAGTTGTAAACTTAAAGGTCCACGCAAAAATATGCCTTGTAATCAGGCGGGAAAGCGACGGAATAAGGCGCTACATCCACCTTAGCACAGGTAACTACAACCCAAAGACGGCATGCCACTACCAGGACTTTTCCATCTTTACGTCAAACTACGAAATTGCAAACGACGCAACCCTCTTCTTTAACGTAATCTCGGGCTACAGCGCAATCCAGCCCATGCACCACCTCTTTATGGCACCGGTCACGCTAAAAAGCCGCCTTATAGAAATGATTGACCGCGAAATCCGCCAGAGCACCCACGACTCGCCCGGACTAATTGTTGCCAAGATGAACAGCCTCTGCCACACGCAAATCATAGAAAAGCTCTACCAAGCATCCCAGGCCGGCGTAAAAATCATGCTGAACGTAAGGGGAATCTGCACGCTAATACCTGGTGTAGAAGGTATGAGCAAAAACATAAGCGTAGTAAGCATTGTAGACCGCAACCTTGAACACAGCCGCGCCTTCTATTTTCAGAACGGAGGCAACGAAGAACTCTACCTTAGCAGCGCAGACTGGATGGACCGCAACCTTGACCGCCGCATAGAACTTATGTTCCCGGTACGCGACCAGGAAGTCTTTAAGCAGCTAAAAGACATGCTCTTTTTGTACTTTAGGGACAACACCCACAGCCTAACTTTGCAAAGCGACGGAAGCTGGAAAGAAAAATCACCTTCTGCAAGGGAAGCTGCCATCAGGGTTCAGGAAGAATTCCACACAAGGTATAAAAGACTTGCCGAACAGGTAAAATCTCCCAAAACGGAATTCATCATTAGGCGAAAGGATTAGGGTATCACTGATTAATCCAGAATAATGTCATTATCGGGCTTGACCCGATAATCTATTTAGAAGAACTGTATGTTTGCATAGCCAACTGCCCTTCCGCACATTAAGGCCTACCCCCGATTGGAAGGGTTGCGCAGCAAGACCGCCGCAAGGCGGGCCGGAGCGAAAGCGTAGCCCTGGAAAGCGGGTTAGCAAATTAAGGCAGGTCCAAAAAATAAGAAGAAAATTTCTTTCTAAACTCTTACACGCCCTCTAAAACTGCGCGCAAGGGTAAGCCTGTCTGCATATTCAAGGTCTCCCCCAACAGGAAGCCCGGAAGCAAGACGCGTTACCGTACAAGAGTCGCCTGCACTGTCTGCAAGCATCCGCTGAATGTAAAGTGCCGTCGTGTCGCCTTCAACAGTGGGGTTTGTTGCAAGAATCACTTCCTTTACATTACCCTCTTTTACCCGCTGAATAAGTGAATCTATCCTAAGCTGGGAAGGTCCAATTCCGTCGAGCGGAGAAATAACGCCACCAAGCACATGGAAAAGTCCGTGGTATTCGTGGGAATTGTCTATAGTAGAAACATCCTGCGCCTGTTCCACCACACAGATTGTTGAGCGGTCCCTTGTCATATCCGAGCATACCTGGCACAAGTCGCTTTCCGTCCATGAACCGCATACAGGGCATGGCTTTATCCTGCTTTGCAAAGTGGCAATCTGCTGGGAAAAGCGTTCCATAAAAGATGGATCTGCCTTTAAAAGGTGGTTTGCAATGCGGGCAGCGCTTTTTTTGCCAATTCCGGGAAGGCGGGAAAAACTTTCGGTAATTTCGTCAAGTGCGTTCATCTTTTACAGACCAAGTCCGGGAAGATTCATTCCGGAAAGCATGGGGCCAAGCTCTGCCTTTATCTGATCCTGAACACGTGCCATTGCATCATGGTGGGCAGCCTTTATTAAGTCCTGCAGCATGGGAATGTCGCGGTTGTCCACGCAAATGGGGTCAAGATGAATGTCCACAAGCTCAAACTTGCCGTTAAGGGTAACATTCACCATATTTCCGCCGGCAGAACCAGTTGCGGTAATAGTGGAAAGCTTTTCCTGGGTCTGCTCAAGCTGCCCCTTTAGTCCGTTAAGATTTCCAAGGTTTTTTAGCATTTCAAAAGGATTCATTTTTCACTCCATCAGTTTTAGTTTATTCCAATAACGCTGCCTTTAAACGTATCCCGCAAAAGCTGCACTTGCACCGGCAAATCAGCAAGGGTCACTTCTGGCTTGCGCTCTATATGCACAGGCTTAAAATCTATCCTGCGCCCATACACTTTTTCTAGGTAGGACGCAAACTTAGCCGCATTCTGCTCCAGCTGCATAATCTCGAATGTGTTTTCCGTGCACAAAACAAGAGTGTCGCCTTCCAGCTTCCAGTCAAAGGTCTTTTCCAAAAGCCCCGCAATAAGTGGCTCGTTTACGGAAAAGTCAGAAATCATCGTGGCCCTGACTTTTTGAATGTCGCCCGTGTCCACAGAAGAAACAGGAACTTCCGTCTGCGGTAAATCTGATTCTGCCTGTTCTGTCTGGCCAAGAGGGGCTGCTTGCTCTGGAGCCGCCTCGCTTAAAGTGCTTACCTGCCCTTCAGGGGAAGGCTGCCAGTCAAAGCCACCCTGCCATTCACCTTCATCCGGTGCTGGTGGCTGCTCACTGTCCTCCCAAGAAGAAGCTGCGTCTGCCCCAATGTTTTCCGCTGAATTTGTATCCGGCGGTTCAGCTCCGCCATCAGGAAAAGGGTGACTTTGCCCCCCGGAATCTTCCTGCAAAGCCGCAAACTGGGGAACATAAGCACCACCGCTTTTAGCTCCAGCTTGGGAAGAAGTGCCTGCCTGGGAAGAAGAAACACCCGCCCCGCTCGCCACAGCAGAAGCTGCAACAGAAGCGGAAGCCCTAACAGATTCATCAAGCAAAGGCTTAACCGCATCCACCGCCTTCTTTACGTCAGCAGGACTAACGTATTCAGAAAGCCAGCAAAGACGGCTAACCGCAAGCTCAAATTCATAGCGGGGGCTAAGAGAATAACGTATGTCCCTGTAAAGCTGCATGAACAAGCCCAAAGCCCGCTCAATCTGCACGGAATTCCACGCATCCAGAACCTCTGCAGAAAAACGCTCGGCAGACTGGCCAAGAAGGGCCTCTTTTTTTACGCCGTTCTTAATCAGCAAAACAGAGCGGAGGTAATCCGTACAGTTGGAAATAAGCTGCTCAATGCTAACACCGTTCTGCATGTATTCATCAAGCTTCAAAAGCGCATTGGTGGAATCCCCCTTAACGCAAAGGCCAAAAAGCTCGTTAAGCCGGTCAACGCCAACAAGGCCAAGCTTGTCGCGGATCTTTTCGTAGGTAATCTCGCCACCGCTAAAAGCCGCAACCTGATCAAAAAGCGTGTAGCTGTCGCGCATACTGCCGCCGCTTTCCCTGGCAATCCAGTAAAGCGCCTCGTCATCAGCCTTAATTCCGCTCTCCTGTGCAGCAAGGGCAAGCTGTTCCTTAACCTTTTCCACCGGAACCAGGCGGAAGTTGAACTGCTGGCAGCGGGACTTTATGGTAGCCGGAACCTTCTGAAGCTCAGTAGTGGCAAAAATAAAGACAACGTATGGCGGCGGCTCTTCTATAGTCTTTAAAAGCGCATTAAAAGCGCTAGTAGAAAGCATGTGAACTTCGTCTATAATGTAAATCTTGTAGCGGCAAGAGTTCGGGGGAAAAAGAACCTCGTCCTTGATCTGGCGCACATCATTAACGCTCGTATTGGAAGCACCGTCAATCTCTATAACATCAAGGGAAGAACCAGCCGTAATCTCCTTGCAAGCCTCACACTCGCCACAGGGACTTGCTGTTGGCCCCTTCTGGCAGTTCAGCGCCTTTGCCAAAATGCGTGCCGTGGAAGTCTTACCACAACCGCGCGGCCCCGAAAACAAATAAGCGTGGGCTATCTTCCCGGAAGCAATCGTATTCCTAAAAGTCTCGGCAACAAATTCCTGCCCGACCAAATCTTCAAATCTCTGCGGCCTTCTCCTGGTCGCCGTAACTTCATAAGCCATAAATTAAGAATACCCTAAATCCGCCGATTGGGCAAGGACAGCCCCTTCTTCTTTTGGACGGTACCTTTGTCCTCTCTACCATTCATTCCTTGGCTAAGTCGACCGGACAGGCCTTTCGTCTTTTGGACGGTAGCCTCTAGGACGGTAGTCCTTCTTGCTCTACCATTCATTGGCTTAATTCGACCGAATAGGCCTTTCGTCACCGCCCTTTCAGGGTTCCGCTTTCGCTCCATTGCTGCTGGCTCCGGCCCTTCGACTGCGCTCAGGGACCTACACCATCAGCAACGCTACCGCGCCCTTACACGGCGGCGTAGGATTGTGGGGGAAATTTTACAAAAACAAAGACCTTAATGACAGCAAACAAAAATGGTGCTATAATAACTCTATTGGAACTAAAAAAATGGGTTTAGTAAAAAAGGCAAAAGAAACCGTCAGCTCTTTAGATACTCTGGTAAATGAAGATGTAAAACCCTTAATTAATGGAGAAGTAAAAGAAATACTGGTAAAGGTAAATAACTTGCTCGACAAGGACATCCCGTCTTTAATCAAATGCCTAAAACTGGGAATTATGATTATCGCCATAAGTGCCGTGATTGTTTCAGTCGGTGCATGCGTAAAGTTTTTTTGGTAACAAGCACCACCCAATCCTTACCCTTCACCGCATGAACACTTTTCGTAAACCGGCGGAGATTTAAAGTCACACTTGAAATCTCCGCCGGTTTATATTAAAGCCACCCCCGCAGACCGTCTAAAAACTCGATTCCCTAGTGTCACCCCGAACTGCTACGCCACATTCGCACGTACTTGCTACGAATGTGGATTCGGGGTCTCTTACGCTACAGTTAGTGTAGGGGGGGCAAAAAGTTTAAGTCACAGTGTCATTCCGAACTCGATTCGGAATCTATGCACCACATATGGTGTAGATGCTGAAATTGGTTGCAAGCAACCGCGTTCAGCGTGACATTACTTTCAGGACAGCCCCGACGGTAATTTTTAGACAGTTTACCAAACAGCTCATCCTATTCCAGCGTAAGGTCGCCTTCCTTTATCCAGCCAATCTTCCTGAACAAAAGGCCGAATGCCCAGCTTAAAACGCCCGGCAAGACAAAGCAAATAAGAATCAGCCCAAGCCAGTCAAAAGCAGTCGGAGAGTGGGCAAGGGCCTGTGCCGTAGCATCAGCGGAAACAGTTCCAAGCTTCTGTGCAGTCTGCAAAGCAGCATCCGTAGGGCTGAACCAGCCGGTTGCAACGCCAATCTGGCCAACAAAACCGCAAGTTCCCATACCGGAGCTTATTGGAGCGCCGTTCATCTGCATCTTAAAGACGCAGGTAGAAATTGGCCCCGTAATAGCAGAAGAAAGAATAACCGGCAGCCAAATGCGCGGGTTCTTGATAATGTTTGCCATCTGAAGCATGGAAGTTCCAAGACCCTGGCTCAAAAGACCGCCCCATTTGTTCTCGCGGAAGCTCATAACCGCAAAACCAATCATGTTTGCAGAACAACCGGCAACAGCAGCACCGCCCGCCAAACCGGTAAGGCTAAGGGCAGCGCAAATTGCAGCAGAAGAAATTGGCAGTGTAAGCACAATGCCAACAATCACGCTAACAATAATTCCCATTACAAACGGATGCAGGTGGGTTGCCCACATGATAACGTAGCCAATAGAAGCGGCAGCAGCACCAATCCACTTTGCGCACAAAACCGCAATAAGTGTTCCGCTAAGAATCGTAACCAAAGGAGTTACAATTATATCCACGCGGGTCTTCTTAGAAACAAGGTTTCCAAGTTCAGAAGAAATAATTGCTATTATGTAAACAGCCAAAGGTCCGCCAGCTCCGCCAAGAGTATTTGCGGTTGCACCAACGGCCGCAAGACTAAAAAGAACAAGGGCAGGAACGCCAAGCGAATATCCAATTGCAACAGCCATTGCGGCTCCTACAACATGGCCTTCCATTGCAAACTTTCCAGCATTCACCAGAAATTCAAAAATGGGATTTGTCCCCAGCCTAAGGAGCAGTTCCCCCAAGGTCTTGATTATAGTTCCAATAAGAAGGGAAGCGAACAATCCCTGCGCCATACCGGACATTGCATCTATGCAATACCTTTTTACATATTTATTCATAAATCCTCCGCAAATAATGCTAAAGCATAATAGCAAAAGTCTTGAATTCAAACAATAGATGCTTTTTTCTCTTTTTTTCTTGCGGCAGCTTCTTTTGCTAAGGGCTTTCCGGGGTTCCGTGGGGCCCTACCCACTCCATTGCCTGCGGCAACTTACGCCCCTCCAATCCCGGCCGTGCCTACAATCCAGACCATGAGCCTGTTTGTGCCCAGAATTCAGGCTAAATTCCATAAAATTTGACTTATACCCACTCTGGTTTTATAATAAATTTAAGTTTTTTATTTGCATACCGAAATTCAGATATAAACAAAAGTTATAATTATTCATTTGGGGGTGGTTTAATGGATAACAAATTAATAAGACGCAATTCTATTTTAACAAAAGTCGTCTTCATAACGATTCCACTCGTTGTAATTCTGTTTGCAATTTTGATTTTTGTAAACTTGAAGGTTCTTTCACCAGTAATGGACAACGTTTATGAATCAAACATGAAAGAAATTTCAAACGCACGTGCTGCCCAGATTGAATCCTGGCTCAACAGCTACCTTCTTGACCTTAAGGTATACTCCGGGGCAGATGTCTGCAAAACTGGAGATGGTGAAGAAGTAGTAAAATGGCTTCAGCAGAACACCCAGCTTTGCAACAAGGACTATGACTACATGTTCTACTGCGGACCAGACGGACAGTCCATCCGCGACACAGGCCTGCGCGGTAAAGTCGGCGCTATAAACAGCCGCGACTACTACCAGGACATAATGGTAAAGGGAAAAGACAACTGTATTGGTGTTGCAATCATCTCAAAAACAACCGGCCAGCCAGTATTCCCAATTGCTGTAGCCGCAAAAGATGCAAGGGGCAAGACATTCGGCTTCTTTAACGCAATGATGTCGCTCAACTTCATTCAGGAAACAATTGCTTCTATTAAAATCGGAGAGAACGGCTACATGTTCGTAACGGACTCCAACAGCACAATCCTGGCCCACCCCAACAAAGACCTTATCATGACAGACCTGAAGGAAGACAAAGCAATCAGTGAACTCCTTCAGACAAACGAAACAAAGGCTTCCATTATAGACTATGAAAATGAAAAAGTAATGGTTTCCGTTTCGCCGGTAAAGGTTGGTGCAGGCTGGAAAGTTGGTATTGTAGTTCCCTACGAAGAAATCCAGAATGCAGTTAGTAAAGTTTCAAACACAACGGTTTTCTCTGGAATCGTAATAGCCATCATAATAACAATCGCAGTTATCATTGTTATGAAGAGGGTTCTTAGAAGAATCAACCTGGTAACAAGAAGCCTTTCGGACATTGCAGAAGGAGATGCAGACCTTACCAAAAAGATTCCTTCACAGACAAACGACGAAGTAGGTGTCCTTGTAAACACATTCAACGTCTTCGTAGAAAAAATCCGCGAGATAATCGCCACGATAAAACTTTCACAGGATGCGCTAAAAGAGGTAAACGGCGAACTTGGCAACCAAATTAACGACACTACTGGTTCCGTAAAGAGCATTACCGGTTCCGTCTCCAACATAGACAAGAAGATAGAAACCCAGACACAGAGCGTAAACCAGACAGCAGCAGGCGCACAGCAGGTTTCTTCAAGCATAACAAAATTCAGCTCTATCATCGACTCCCAGGCATCATCCGTATCAGAAGCTTCCGCAGCGGTAGAAGAGATGCTTAAAAACATCTCCACCATGGATTCTTCCGTATCCCACATGGCTCAGGAATTCGAAGCGCTTGCACAGGACACAGAGACTGGTATTTCAAAAGACAGACTCGTTAACAACCAGGTTATCCAGATTTCCGAACAGTCAAAACTTCTTGCAGAAGCAAACAGCATCGTAAACAACATTGCTAAGCAGACAAACCTCTTGGCTATGAACGCCGCTATCGAAGCAGCCCACGCAGGAGAGGCAGGTAAAGGTTTTGCTGTTGTTGCAGACGAAATTAGAAAGCTTGCAGAAACATCCAGCCTTCAGTCCAAAAAGATTGGCGAAGAGTTGCGCAGCGTTCAGGAAACAATCAACGGCGTTACGGAAGCATCCGCCGCATCAAAGCTTGCATTCGACTCTGTTTCAAAGAGGATTGAAACAACAAGTTCGCTTGTCCGCCAGATTCACGAAGCAATTCAGGAACAGAACGCAGGTTCAAAGCAGGTCCTTGAAGCCCTTAGCGAAATGAATTCAAATACATCGGAAGTACGCACTTCTTCATCAGAAATTTCTCAGAGCATCAACTCGGTTCTTGCAGAAATTAATGCGCTCTACACGATGAGTAACGACATTTCAAATCTTATGAACAACATCGAAAACGAAACCCAGGGAATTACGTCTAACGCAAATGACCTTACAAAAGTTTCGTCTTCCATGGACTCAAGCATCTCTTCCATCGGAAGCCAGATAGACAAATTCAAAGTCTAAGGTTTTCCAAAAGCAAAAGGGCGCTTGTCTTAACAGGCAGGCGCTTTTTTTATTTTATCGCTATGCTGCGGACAGAAAGGGAATTTTTAAGGCCTTTTTCCCCAAAGTCAAATTTAAGTTCATTCACCTTTTCCCAGCTGAACAAGCCTTCAGCATCATACCATTTGTTTTCACTGTCGCTCCATGCACCGGCATCTGCAAACTCCTTTAGCGGAATCCTCACCTTGTGCCATTTGCCGTCAGCGGGAAGGCTTCTGCCGTCTATTGTTGCCTGGCACCTCCACGGCTGATTTTCCTTGCCTTTTCCGGGTGTTTCCTTATCCACAAAATACACCTTTATGTCCAGGTCTTTCTGGCCTGTGCTAAGTTCAACTTCAAGAGACATGCCGCTTTTTACAAGATCAGAAAAGTCACAACTTTCTCCAAACATGCAGCCAATGGCATTGTATTTTTCTGCCTTCCCAACATAGATATAAGGCTCGCCGCTTACAGAATCCTTCCTGTTAATTCTAAATGAATCGCACCAACCGGCAAAATAGGTTCCCCTTGCAAACCCATTCCTGTAGATTGTATAGTCACCTGTTTTTTTTGCATTTTCAAGCCAAGAAAATCTTTTTCTGGGTTTTATTTGCGGAACATTAAATTCCATTGCTTTTAAAAGCTCAACATTCAAATCTTCTGGAAACCTTGCCTGGCTAGGATACCAGCTGTCATTTGTAAAGACCCCCAGTTTATTCCTGTAGTCCCAGCTTACACGGCAAATGTTCCTTTCCTGCATCCATTTTCCCTTAAGACGGTACCAGTTGCAGCGTTCCGTATTGTCTGCATAATCCATAACAACACCGTATTCGTTGCACATTAGGGCTACCCCGCGCTTGTTTGCAAATTTAACTGCTTCATCAAGTGGCTTTACAAGATATTCTTCGCTACCCTCGGTCTTGTAATTTGCAAACATTGATTCTATCCAGCCCTGGTCTTTTTGATTTTTTGGCATTTTAGGCATTTTTTCTTTTGAATATGGAAAAGGAATGTGGCGGACATTTTCCAGACCTGCCCAGTTTGCACCCTGATGGGTAAAGAGCATGGGCGTATAGTCATGGAAGTTGTAAATAAGATTGTCGTCCTTGTAATCCGGGAGTTTTAAAAGATAAGTAACAGAGCAGTAATCTTCCGCACAAACAATTACGGTATGCCTTTTGTCCACCTCACGGATTGCCTTTAGCACATTGCCCTGTAGCTTTCCCCACTTTGCAACATCCGAAGCCTTGTTTCCACTTTCAAAATGAGGTTCATTCATAATTTCGTAAAGCACATATTCACCAGAATTTTTGTAGCGTTCGGCAATCTGTTTCCAGATTTTTAAAAGCATGTCTTCTACATTGGGTTTTGTTTTTGTCTTATAGCCGCAGTCGTTGTGAAAGTCGATTATCATGTACATCTTAAGTTCAGTACACCATTCAACAGCCTTGTCTATCTTTTCCCAAAGCCAGTCTTCAACTATGTAGTCAGGCGAACCTGAACTGAATTCTTCAAAGAAAATTGGAATGCGCACAATCTCAACACCAAGACTTTTTATGTCTTCAAAATCCTGCTTTCCAAAAAGATCGGACCTCCAGTTGCTATTGTTATAGCCTTCAAGCCAACCGGTTAAATTGAGCCCCTTAGTAAAAGGCATTGTCTTTTGCACCTTGGGCACTTCTTTTTCTTTTGCCGCAGCAAGACAAAGTGCAAGGGCTAAAAACTGAACAAAGGCAATAAATTTCTTCATAAGAGTCTCCTGTATTCTTATAAAAACTATAGCACGGGAATTTTCGGCTTGTCAAAAAGCTTTCCGAATATATTCTAAAATAGCTATTTTAAACTTGACTTTATAGCTATTTGACCATATCATGATTTTAGGAGGCTTTTATGAACACAGTCCCGATTTATGAAGTAAAAAACAAACTGCCACTTTTTATGCATCAGGCAGAAGAAACAGGCCCGGTTTTTATCTCACGCCGCAATCAGCCTGTTGGAGTGCTTCTTTCTTTTGAAGACTACAATAGAATGATTAACAGAAGCCGCAAAGAAACGATTCTTGACAAAGCCGCAGAATTCCGCAGAAAAACCGCCGGACTTATCACCAACGAAGAAATCGACAAGATTTTTGACGTAAGGGATTATTCAACTGAAGGTACCAGTTGGGAAAATGACATTTTTGAAGGAGTGTTTAGTAACTAATGACAGATTATAACGAAGAAGACCAGCATTATCTTTTAGACTCTAATATCGTTTCAGAAATCATAAAACCTGAACCCAATTTTAACGTGATAAAAAAAATAGGTGAACACAATTCTGACTGTGCAATAGGTGCACCTACATTACATGAAATGCTATACGGTTATCACAAATTGCCAGAAGGAATTTACAAAAAATATCTTGGCAAATACATACTCGATGATGTTATGGACTCATTTAAAGTGAAAAGCTACACAGAAAAAGCCTCCATGATTCATTCTGAAATTCGTGCAAATGCCGAAAAAATAGGAAAACCAGTTCCATTTTCAGACAGCATGATAGCCTCCATCGCCCTTGCAAACCACATGGTTCTTGTAACCCGCAACACAAGGCATTTTACCGCAATCCAAGAAGTGAGCAATTTGCAGGTAGAAAATTGGTTTGAAGGCGCCGCACCGCAAAAGGCACAGTCCTAAAGCCACCGATTGCACCGCGGGCAAAAATTCGCTATTCTGTTAGTATGCAAGACGCTTCAACCTACATTGCCCAGTCCCCCATTTCCAAACCCTTGCTTGAACGCTTCCTCCGCTATGTAAAAACCTACAGCGAAAGTTCAAGCGAAGTTGCGGACAAAGGAATTCAGCCCAGCACTCCCCAGCAAAAAGAAATGGCTGCACTGCTAAATTCAGAATTAGAGGATGCAGGTTTTAAGAACGTTCAGACAACACCCTTCTGCTACACCTACGCATACATTCCGGCTAGCCCTGGTTTTGAAGAAAAGCCTTCCATCTGCCTGCTTGCCCACATAGACACTGTGGAAGAAGTAAGCGGTAAAGACGTTAAGCCCATAGTTCATTCACAATACGACGGAAAACCCATAGACCTTCCCTACGGCATTACGCTCGACCCAAAAAAGGACAGGGACCTTGAACTTGCCGGCCAAGAAAAAGACACCATAATAACAAGCGACGGCTCTACCCTTCTTGGTGCGGACGACAAGGCAGGTCTTGCAGAAATAATGACTGCCTGCAAATACATTATTGACCACCCGGAAATTCAGCACGGACCTGTAGAAGTCATATTTTCACCAGACGAAGAGACTGGCCACGGAATGGACAATGTTCCCCTCAATCTTATAAAGTCAAAATGCGCCTACACTGTAGACGGCGGACACATAGGCGAGCTTGAAACAGAATGTTTTAACGCTTTTAAGACAGACATAGTCTTTACAGGCCTTTCCAAACACACAGGCTCTGCCCGGGCGGACATGGTAAACGCAATAACAATGGCTTCTTATTTTACGGCAAACCTTCCCCGCCAAGAGGCACCGGAAACAACAGACTGCTACCAGGGCTTCTACGCTCCAATGGAAATTAGCGGTTCAATAGAAAAATCATTCGTAAGCCTAATCCTGCGTGACTTTACCACGGACGGCATGGAAAGGCGCAAGGCTTTTGTTGACCAGCTTGCGGCGGTAACGGCAGGCGCATTCGGCGGAAAGGCAGAAGTTACCCACAAACAGCAGTACCTTAACATGAAGCAAACCCTGGACAAACACCCGCTTGTTGTGCAAAATCTTGTGCAGGCATACAAAGACGCTGGGGTTGAGCCAAACTTTACTCCCATACGCGGAGGAACGGACGGTTCAAGGCTTTGCGAAATGGGCATTCCCACTCCCAACATCTTTACCGGTGGGCATTCCTACCATTCACGCTACGAATGGGCAAGCTTAAGCCAGATGGTTAAAGCTACCGATGTATTAATAAAACTAATTCAAATATGGGCAAAATAGGGGATTTTTATGTATGAATATTCAATAGAAGGCGGCTATCCAATTTCTGGAACAATCAAGGCAAGCGGCAACAAAAATGCGGCTCTTCCCTGCATTGCGGCGGCACTTCTTACAAAAGAAACGGTCACGCTCCGCAACATTCCAGACATAGAAGACACAGGCGTTATGCTTGAAATTCTTAAGGCTCTTGGTGCAAAAGTAGAAAAAGGCGGCAACCACATCTGGAAAATCACCGCAGCAGAAATAAAAAGAACGGACATCCCCAGTGAATACACAAAAAAAATCCGTGCATCCATCTTGTTTGCAGGCCCCCTTGTTGCAAGGACAGGCAAGGCAGCACTTTTTCCACCGGGAGGCGATGTTATAGGAAGGCGCAGGCTGGACACACACTTTCTTGCGCTAACAGAGCTTGGTGCCCGCGTAGCCGTTACAAACAAATTTGAATTTACCGCAAACAAACTCGTTGGCAAAGAATTGTTTTTGGACGAGGCATCCGTTACCGCCACGGAAAACGCCGTTATGGCAGCGGTTCTAGCGGAAGGCAGAACAGAAATTACAAATGCCGCAAGTGAACCCCACGTGCAGGACCTGTGCAACATGCTGAACCTTATGGGAGCAAAAATCAGCGGAATTGGTTCAAACATACTGGTAATCGACGGCGTAAAAAAGCTGGGCGGTGCAGACTTTACCATTGGCCCGGACTTTATGGAAATTGGTTCATTCATCGGTCTTGCGGCTGCAACAAAAGGCTCCATCACAATAACAGGCGTAAATGCAAAAGACATGAGGCCGCTAAAAATCTCCTTTAGCAAACTTGGCATCAGGTGGGACATAGAAGGCGACACCCTCACAGTTTCTTCTGACCAGGAACTAAAGGTAAACACAGACCTTGGCGGCATGATTCCAAAAATAGACGACAGTCCGTGGCCGGGATTCCCGCCGGATTTAACTTCAATCATGACGGTGGTTGCAACTCAGGTAGGCGGAACAGTACTCATCTTTGAAAAAATGTTTGAAAGCAGAATGTTCTTTGTAGACAAGCTTATAAGCATGGGTGCAAGAATTACCCTCTGCGACCCCCACAGGGCAGTTGTTTCTGGCCCAAGCACCTTGCACGGAGACCATCTTGTTTCCCCGGACGTAAGAGCCGGCATGGCAATGGTAATAGCGGCAATGGCTGCACACGGAAAAAGCAGAATCAGCAATGTGTACCAGATAGAGCGCGGCTACGAGCATCTTGTTGAGCGCCTGCAAAGCCTTGGTGCCCACATAGAGCGCGTGGAAGTGTCCTAAAACTCTATCGTACTTGATTAACTG
>DFJV01000141.1:0-21511 GCA_002373205.1 Treponema sp. UBA3662 | reverse complement strand
AAGCTTGTCGAACCCCAGCAATGGAGGCGAAAGCCGAAACCCCGCAAGCGCCACCCACAAGGCATGGATGGCAAGCAAATGAGCATTTTGATTTTTAAAGGCAAGTGCCGCAATATTCCACAAACTTCCTAAGAAAGCCTATTCCTTTCGTGACATAAAGATAATCGACATAAGGGCAAATATAATTATGTAAAGCACCGCCGCAACCAAAAGCCCAGCCCCGCCACAAGCACTTACAATCACATAGTTCACCGTATTGAACAAATACTGGCAAAGCTCAATTATAAAGAACATCAGAAGGCCGTATACAGGAATCAAAAAGAGCCAGCGGAACTTAAAATGCTCCGCATCAACTTCTATGCGGTAATTCCAGCCCATGCAGGCGGCAAACACAAAAAGCACCAGCAGCAAAAGAGGATATACAGCGCGGCAGACAAGGTTCTTTAAGAAAACCTCCGTGGAAAATCCGTAACCGGCCGCACTATTTATAAACTTCTTCAAAGCCAGAATATTCATCTTGTCCGGCCCGGAAGCAGCATCATTCACATTGGAAAAATCGTTGTAGGACATTGGCAAAATAAAGGTGTTTCCAGTGTTAAAAAACGGAACTATATTGGCGGCAGTCTTTACCTCAAAAGACTTTATGTTTGCTGCCTTGGCAAGAGCTTCAGGCAAACCGGTCTCCGTATATGTATAAACAGGCTCACTAATCTTTGACTCGTCCTCGCGGTCAACGGCCTTAAGCATTACAAAAGGAACATTCTTCCACTTCTTGTTAATGCCAAGCTCCTTAAGGGAATCTTCCGGCAGGGAACTTATAGGCTGCGAAACAACCTTTGCAATAGGAACAAACATCTGCCTAAGGAAAGAACCTGCCTTTGAATAGCTTATAACGGTAAGACCATCCAGGTAACGAACGTCCCCGCCAGTTTCCTTTACGTCCAGGGCACCCCTAATATAAATAACGTCCTTTGTACCGTCAGGATTTTCGTGGGCAAAATATATATCGTGGGTATTTTCCCTCTTTGCCATGTTTTCAGTTTCATCAATAAAGAAGTAGCTGTTCTTAAGGGCATTTTCGGAAAGCGCCAAAAAGTATTTTACTTCCGGGTCATCAACATGCTTACGCTCAGGCTTGGAAAGATTCTTAAAGCGGTAATAGGCTTCCAAATACTGCTTTGTCATGTAGCAGTCGTAAGCAATCTTTTTATCCCTAAAGTATTCGTTCTCTTCCCTTGTGTCTTCACCGCGGGGATCCTTTAGCCTTTCCCAAGCCTCGTTAGAAAGAACAACAGCCTCTTCTACGGTAATGCCTTCCTGCTTGCAGGCTTCCACAGCAAGAGCAGCCCAGTAATGAGACTCAAACCACATCTCCTGAGCAGCACAATCCTTTGACTTTTGAACCAGCTCCTTAATAGTATAGGAACGGTCCAAATCTGAACTCTGCTCATCAGAAGCATCATCAGAGCGCCTCTTTGCAGAAGCAAAAGTCCTAGTCTTTTCCAGCTCAAGCTTGTCCTTGGATTTCTTTAGCGTAAGAATCGCATCTGAATTTAAAGGGGCAATAGAAAAAGCCCTGTTTGCATACTGAACCGCAAGCTGGGCATTCTGGTAAGGGTCCTGCCCCTGTTCCGCCTGGATAAGATAAAAATTAGCCGTTTCCAAAGAATACTTAAGCTCAGACGGAGACTTTTCCATCCATTCCTTCTTATCCTTAACGAGGGGCTTCAAAACCTCCGCGTTCATCATCAGAATAAAAACCAAACCAATGGAAATCATGACTACGTTGCGGTAGCGCAAAAGCATAGCCATAGAAAACCTTTTCTTTGAGTTGCCGGTGTGATGCTGCCAGTTTGCCGCGCAAGAAACAGCAAATCCGCTCAAGAAAATGGAAGGAAGCAAAATCAAAAAATAATAAATGGAGCGTATAAAGCGGTATTTTGTAGACATACCCTCTACCAATTCCGGGATGGGCCTGTAGGCAAAAGAAACGCCCAGACAGCATAAATAAATCAGAATGGTATAGATTATCAGCATATTAATTATTTTTTTCATCTTACAAATCCTCTATTATTTCTTCTTCTGCAACTTCAATCCTGTGGTGTATGTCGCGTATTATTCCGGCAATCGTAAGAACAAGGAAAGTCAAAAGATTGAACAGAACGGCAAATGGATTGGCAGTCTTTATTGGCACTCCGGAAAGAAGGTTGTTCATAAAATTGGTAACAGGATTCATTATGGAGTCTGTATAAATAAGATTGTTAATCACAATAATGGCTATGCTAAAGAAAGAAATAGCAACAAGGTTCACGAGCCTCCACTTGGAAATATGCCTAACACCCGCAACAGAAAGAAGGGCAAGTGCCATGGTAAGGTATGCATACCAGGCAAGGGTTCCCGCAAAAAATGCCTTACGCAAAATAATGCTCGTAAGCCTAAGGAAGTTGACCGTATACGCAACAACCGAATTCATCTTTACGTTTTTCTCTATAAGCGGATCCGAAAATTCATTCTGGGACAAATCCAAGCTTGCATCGCTAAAAGTGTAAAGCGAACCTACACCCTTACCAGAAGCCGTTCCAAAGTCAATCGCAAGGCCAGTCGCAACATTGTTCTTTTCTACGCTTGAATAATACCAAACAGACTTTTCGCCCTGCTGATTCCCGTCTTTATGCTGGTACAAATCCCTAAAATAGCCGGAAGACAAAACAATATTTCTCTTTGAATTGTATTCTTCCAGCAAGGTGTGCTTTTCCGAATATTTCTTTTCCATGGTCAAATCCATAGGAATAAGAATGAACCATGAAGTTCCGTACAAAATAATGTAGACAATCAGAGGCAGCCAAGAAGAAGAAGAATGGCGCATAAGATAAAAAAGCATAAAAGAGCCGCTCGCAATCAACACAATCGGAGCAAAAATAAAGATTCCGCGGACAAAAAGCACCGGATCAAAAGAAACTGAACCGTGCCCCGAAACAAGCCTTGAACACAATTTATAAACCGTAAAGACGGCAGCGCAAATCAAGGTAAAGGCTATTACAGTCATGCAAAAATAAAAAAACAAATTTAACGCATTACGCGCAGGAGATTTTCTATTCATTTACTTTTAGAATAACACGATTACGCTTAAAAAACAATGGAGACATCCTAAAAATCACTGAAATTGACTTTTCTGCATATTTTTCTGGAGCTGGCTTTCTTTTTTTTACTGTACCTTTAATGCAGGCATTAAAGGTAAAAAATTTCAAATCCGGCTTTGCAGGGCTTGCCCCCTTGCGGGCGCGGCCCGGCCTTGCGTCCGGTCGCCTTCGGCCCCTTCCAATCCGGGCTACAGGCCATTTGCTTGGGGATATGCAAAAGACCTCGCTGGTTGAGCACAGTCAAAATCCCACTTTTCCACAGGAAAGTTTCCTTTATTCATATTTTAGCCACAAGTTTTCCACAATTTGTTACCTCTGCAAAAGCAGACCTTCACCTGATTGTTTATAATTCAATATATTACGCAGAGTTATGCAGACTGGGGATATTTTAACATTAATTCATTATATTACAAGAAAATAAAACTAGAATCTCTATTCTGTAAAAAGAAATTTGCTACCCAAAAAAACGGAATTTTACTTTTCCACAGAATTCCTTTATTTTTCTTCAACTTATCCACAACAAATTCACTTTTAAAAATAAACACTGATGAGCCTGTTCCCAAAGTGCCATTCCGAACTGCTACGAATCAATTCAGCATGACAAAAGCTGAGTTTTAAAACTGTCTCTCAACTTTCGGCTTTTTATAAAACTTTGCAAAGGCTTTAAAACAAAAAAAGCGGCCTAAAAAAGCCGCTTGCTGTTTACAAAAAAAATAACCTATCCCAAGAAAACGTGACCCTGCTGGTCTATTGCAAGAATTGACTTGCAGTCTGAACAGCGGAAACGACCCGCTTTTGTTGCCTTAAGGCGGCGCGAACAAACAGGACAGTTAAAAATCTTGGGGAAAATGGAATTTTCTACGGAAGTTCCAGTCCTAAAGAAGTCAATTGCATCGTCCAAAGATTCCTTAATGTTAAAGAACTGGCTAAAGCCAAGCAACTGGAAAACTTCATAGACTTTTGGCTGAATGTTCAGAAGGACAATGTCTCCGCCCTTTGGTTTTACAAGCTTAAGGAAGGCTGTAAAAGAGCCAATGCCGGTTGAGGAAACATAATTTAGGCTTGAACAGTTAAAGATAAGGTTTGTATAGCCGGTCGTTACAACTTTACCAATCTGCTTCTGAAAGTAAACAGAATTGTAGGTATCGATATAACCATTTAATGTAATGGCAACGCAACTGTTTATTTCCTCAATTTTTTCCAACTGTATTTTTAAGCTGTCATCTCTCTCATCATCAAAACCAGAAACAAGTTCGTTGTTGTTAGCCATATTCCTCCAACTGTTTTTCAGGAATACCTGTCAACAGTCCCTTTTAATATATTTTACACCAATTAAAACAGTTCGTCAACAAAAGTTTCTCAAGGCTGTTTTAAATCGCTATGGTTGCCATCCGCGGTCAACATTCAGCAGCACCCCGTTCAAATTTTCATTCTGAATAAGGGAAAATGCCGACTGGGCCACAGAATGTGCAGAAACTGCATCGCTTTTGTCTTTTGCACCGTTTACAAAACCCGGCAAGACAGCGTTGCAAGTTACCCCATATTTTCTATATTCGGCAGAAACAGACTTGACCAATACAGATATTGCAGTTTTTGCACCCGCATAAGCCGCATTTGTCTTGTAAGAGCGCACGCTTTCCGTTCTTGTGCCGCCAAAAAGCACAATTCTGCCAAATTTCCTCTCCATCATGCCCGGAAGAACAGAACTTACCGCTATTCCGGCAAGGGCATAATCATAAAGGGCAAGGGTCTGCCAGTCTTGGGCAGTGGTAAGATGCAGCGGTTTTTGAACAAACGGCCCGTAGCTTACGCAAAGAATGTCCGCTTTGCAAAGTTTTTCTCTTAGCGGGGGAAATTCATCAAAGTCCAGGTGGCCGCCAGTAAAATCCGCGGGAATAAATTCAAGGCCTTGTTCACATGGGTCGTGGCGGCCACTTACGCAAACAGAGCATTCATTTTTACAGAGGATTTTTGCCAGTTCAAAGCCAATTCCGCTTGTTCCACCAATTACAACCGCATTTTTCATACACTTTCCGTAATTCAAGATTGATTATAGTACAAACATGTGCAAAGTGCTATAGTCATTGCATGAATCTGAACAACATTGTAATTGTTTTGTCCCGGCCAGAAGAAAGCCGTAACATAGGGGCGGTTTGCAGGGCCATGGCCAACAGCGGTATCTCCTGCCTAAGGATTGTCGGTAAAAAAGAAGACATAGACGAAGAGCGGGTGCGCATTCTTGCAATCCATGCGGCAAACATTTATGAAAATGCAACTTTTTATTCTTCCATAACAGAAGCTACGGCTGACTGCGTTTGTGCAGCGGGAACAACAAGACGGCGTGGAAAAAAGCGCATGAACAAGCTGCTCTTACCCGAAGAATTTGCCTCCCTGGCGGATTCCCTAACAAGCGGCAAAGTGGCAGTTGTTTTTGGCAACGAAAGGACAGGCCTTGAAGACGAAGAACTTCTTGAATGCACCATGGGTGTAACAATCCCTTCCTGCGACACATTCCCCTCCCTTAACCTAAGCCATGCCGTACAACTCATATGCTACCACTTGTTCAGGCAAAAGAACAGCTCCCAGACAGGCTATACTCCCCTTAGCCTTGAACGCATTGACCGCACCGTAAAGAATATTGCGGACAACCTGCAAAAGATAGGCTTTTTTGTCCGCACCGGCCGCCCACAAATGGAAATGTTTTGGCGCAACATGCTGTCCAGGGCCGCAACCACAGAAGGGGAAGCCCAATATATAGAAAAAATTTTTACAAAAGCAGCTGCCCTTGTGGAAAAAAATGCTCCGGCCAACGACGAAAGCATGGCAGGGATTGGAGGGGCGTAAGTTGCCGTAGTGGGTGAGCGCGGGCTTTGCCCAAGTCGAACCCCAGGCAATGGAGGGGTAGGGGCCCCGGAACCCCGGAAAGCCCTTAGCAAAAAAAATTGCCACAAAGAATTCAATCAACAAAAAGAATGTCTTCCGGCAAAATTTCCGTACGTCCATGAACCTTGCAAGAAGTGCTGGCAAGTTCAACAGTATTCCTAAGCTGCCTTACGTTTCCAGGCCAAGTCCTGTGTTCAAGCTTTTCCTGGGCCTCCTCGGAACAAGAAACTCCGCAGCAAAGGGCAAATTCCCTTGCAAGATGCCCCACGTCTTCCTTGTGGCTGCTAAGTGAAGGAAGCTCTATCTTTAGTTGGCTTATGCGGTAATACAGGTCCTGCCTAAACTTTTTCTTGGCAACCAAAGTCTTTATGTCTGCATTCGTGGCAAAAATCAGCTTGCAGTCAAAGGGAATTTCTTTTGTTGAGCCAACCTTGCAATAAGTGCGCCTTTCTATTACGCGGAGAAGCTTGCTTTGCAAAGTGTAGGGAAGCTCCGCAACCTCGTCTATTAAAAGAGTGCCGCCGTCTGCTTCTTCAAACAAACCTTTTGTTCCACAGGCACCTGTGTAGGCTCCTTTTACGCTACCAAAAAGCTGACTTTCTATAAGACCAGAATTAAATTCTGCAGCACTTGCATTTACAAAGGTGGAGTTTTTTCTAGAGGACTTTTTATGAATCTCTTCCGCAGTCCAAGTTTTTCCAGCCCCGCTTGGACCAAGTATAAGCACGTTTTCGTTACCGCAGGCTGCAAGCTCAAGTTTTGACTCAAAATCGAGCCGCCATGAATTGCTCTTTGGGACACTTGCTAAAGAAGGCTTCCCAATTAAGGAAGAAGCTATTGTATTCCAGCCGACACGTCCCTTGTACCAAGAAAAGCCCTGCGACATATTCCTGACTGAACAAAATTTGCCGTTAACATACAAAATCACGGGAACAGAACTGTAGTGGCCCAGGTGGTCAACGATATTCATCAGTTCAATCTGATTAAAATCCGCAAAATCAATAAAACAACAAAGAGGATTATCTTTTAGGCTGAATACATTTTGAATCTTAAAATTCTTGTTTACCCTTCGTAAGCTGATGCCGGTTTCTTCCTGACAGTGCCTACAGGAAGCGCTGTCTCCGGAAATAAAAACTGCATACCCCTTCTCCATTTTTTAATATACTCAAACCGACTGCTCCTTATTCTTAAACAGCCTGTACCAAACCAAAAGAATGTTGTAATGCAACCAAGGGAAAATCAGGAAAACCTTAAGCGGATTCTTAATTACCTCGTGCCAAATTTCTGTATTGCGGTTAAAAGACGTTTCGCTAACACGCTTGATTCTGTCGCCAAAGATTCCTATTGCATCGCGGTAATAGAGGAAAATGCTGGAAGAAAAGCGGTTGCGCCTTTTGTAGGACCAGCAGTCCTTCTCTTTTATTCCTTCGCTGACGAGTACGAGCGATGGAGATGCCTTGTAGATTGCCTGGATAATGTCGTCTTCCACATTTTTTGGATAGTAACCAACGTAGCGGCCAACAACCTGCAAAGTCTTAAAGGTGTTCATTACGTTTTTTGTTGCAGCCATAACGGTCTTTTTTCTTCCGCCAAGAAGATAGATGGACTTTAAGTGGGTCTCAAGAATAGACATTATGCTTATCAAAGTGTTGAACGGGTTGTGCTTTAGGGGAATGTCCTTCTTAAGGAATTTTGCGCCCAGCAAGATGCTCTTTGATATGGGAAGAACAAGGTCTGCGTTACGCACGCACTCTGCATAGTCATTACGCCTGCGGGCTTTGAGCAAGTCCCAAATGGAAAGGAAAACAATCTGCTTGGTGCCTGGCTTTGCAAGCATTTCCATAATCTGACCTTCCATGTCAGAAACAGAGCAAATGTCTACCGGAACATTTAAAACATTTATTCTTTGAACTGCCATAATTCCTTCTCCACAAGAGCACTTTGAACTGCCGCAATCCCATACAGGGCAGCCGTCTCACAACGCAATATATTGGTAGCAAAATGAATCCCCTGCACCCCATTCTGCGTAAGATAGCTATATTCTGCGGGTGAAATTCCTCCCTCAGCCCCTACAAAAAGGGCTACTGCTTTTACATCTTCTACAGATGCAAGCGCCCTATGCAAAGGCATTGTGTTTTCCGTCCGCTCATAAAGTACAAATGAAAGATTGTTTTGCTGCGCGTTAATTTCTTTTAAGTGATTGTGCCACAAATCAAGAGATTTTTCAACAGATAGGCTTGGTGAAATTTGAGTTTCCACAGGGGAACCGCTTTGCTCTCTGGCTTCCGTAACAATTCTTTCCCAGCGGCCGTCACTGCCGGAAGTCTTTTTCTGAACAGATTCAAGGGAACCCCTCTGGCAAAATTCCCCTTCCACCGGAATGATTCTGCTTACACCACATTCCACAGCCTGGCGGACAATAAGCTCCATCTTGGCAGGCTTTGCGGCAAACTGAAAAAGCCACAGTTCTGCACCGGACTTTTGCGCTACAGGAAGGGCTTTTGCCGCAGATTCCTTGCAGGAAGAAGCAATGGAAGCCCCTGCCAGCTGAAGCACAATCCTTTTCTTTGCAGAATCAACAGAAGCAACCGTCATCTGCTGAAGACCGCCCCCCGGAAGCCTTACGTAAAGCATGTCTCCGGGCACGCAACGCAAAACCGCAGAAAGGTAGCGGGCTTTTTTTCCTTCTATATATAGGCAACCGTTTTTGTCTGGTTCAGTTTCTGCTACAAACTGGCGCATGGGCTTTACAAAGACCTATTTCTTTGCAGGAGCAGAAGATGCGTCTTTTTCTTCCTTAGCCTTACGCTCCGTTTCTATCTGCTTAAGAGTCTTTGCCTTTGAAATAAGGGCGGCAAAATTCTCGTGCTCAATTATATTAAGCGCTTCTTTAAGCTGAAGGTCGTAGTCAAGGTCGTAAAGGCGGGAAGGCTTTGCCCTGTCACATTCGTTGCGGATAAGCTTGCGCAAAATGCGGGACTCAAGGCTGTAGCTGCGGCGCAAAATTTCTGCATAGGAATAGATGTCGTCTTCCGTCATTCCAGGATGCTTTTCCACATACTGCTCTATCTTGCCCGAATCAAGAAGTGAAGCATAAAGCTTTGCCTCTTCTTCCGTAAATTCCGGATATGCAACTTCCCTGTCCGGAGGAATGCCAACTTTGTCTATGTTAACATCGCTCGGAGAATAATAGCGGGCAACCGTAATCTTAAAGCCGTCCTTGTTGATAAGCGGAGTTGGAATCTGGACGCTTCCCTTACCATAGGATTTTTCTCCCACAAGATAGGCAACCTTGGCATCCTTTAGCGCACCGGCAAGAATTTCGCTGGCACTGGCACTGGCTCCGTTTATAAGGACTATAACAGGCGTTCCCTTGGCAACCGTTGTTTCGTGGCGGCTTGCAGTATAAACGGCATTTTCCATGGCAAGGCGGCTCTTTGTAGAAACAATAATTCCGTTGTCTATGAATTTGTCCGCAATGTCTACCGCAGCGGTCAAAAGTCCACCGCCGTTGTTGCGGAGGTCCACGATAATTCCGTTTACCTTTGAATCCTTAAAGGAATCAAGGGCTTCCTGCATACGCTCAGCCGTTGTTGAAGAGAATTCAGAAAGGCGTATGTAGCCGGTTTTTCCTATAACACCGTATTTTACGGTCGGGTTTTCTATTACGGCACGGACAAGGGTACGCTTAAAGGTAAGGTTCTTTCCGCGCTTAATAGTAACTTCTACGCTTGTGCCAACTGTTCCGCGCAACTTGGAAAGCACTTCGTCCATAGTGATTGTGGAAGTGTCCACTCCGTCTATTTCCGTAATAAGGTCTCCCGCCTGAATTCCTGCCTTTGCACCCGGGGAATTGTCTATTGGCTGGGCAACTTCTACGTAGGCAGGCTTGTCCGGCTTGTTTTCCGTAGGCTTTGTAATGCTAAGTCCCACTCCGCCAAAACTTCCTGTCGTTGTGTCGGTAATGCTTCTCCAGCTTGATTCGTCCATATACACTGAATACGGATCGTTAAGGCTTTCGAGCATACCGCGCAGGGCACCTTCGTAGAGCTTTTGAGCGTCCACTTCGTCTACATAATTCTGCTGTATATAATAGTAGAGAGAATTTATGATTTCGATATACTGTCTGTCTTTGCGGGCGCTGTCATCTGCATTAAGGGATGACTGGGCAAAACATTGCGATGCAAAAACCGTCAGCCCAAAAAAAGCCGCAGTTAAAATTACTGTCTTGCGTAAGGATTTTATAGAAAATTTTTTCATAGCCATTTCCCTTTAGTTTATCCCTAAGTTATATTAATTTCAACAGTATAACAAAAGATTTGTTACATCATGAGGGGGAAGTCTCCCCCTGCGCCCGCACTTCGTTGCGTGCTACCCCCTCTACGGGCTCAAACGCCGCCCGTAACGCCTGCTAAAATGGATTAAAGAACAGTCAAAATGAGCTAGCGGGTCCCAGTGACGGAAAAAATCCGCATTAGCATAAGGAACCTAGCCGGGATTGGAACACCTTTAGTCCCGCGCCAGCGGGATGAGCGGCGGCTAGTCCGCGAAGTGTGGAAAGCCCGTAAAAAATGGCCTCCTTGCCATTTTTTACTACGAATTTTCTGCGAAAATTCGCCAATTCCTTTGCAAACAAATGACGCGCCCTCCATGGCGCTGCCTGTGGGCAGTGTAAAAAATGGCAAGATGTTCTTTTCCAGAAAACATTTGTCGAACAAGGCAATTTGCTCCAAAAGAATAAGAAGAAATACGCCCAGAAAAAAATTATAGACTTTTAGCTCTTTGTTATGGTATAATGGCAATTATGCAAATAATACCCGTTGCAAGCGGCAAAGGTGGTGTGGGAAAAAGCCTTCTTAGCGCAAACCTTGCCATAGCTTTAGGACAAGCAGGAAAAAAAGTTCTTTTAGTTGACCTCGATTTGGGTGCTTCAAACCTGCACCTTGTTATAGGCCAGCCGTCTCCAAAAATTGGCATTGGAACTTATTTGACCGGCCAGTCTCAGTTTTCAGAAATAATCACTAAGACCGACTACGAAAACGTTGATTTTATTGCCGGTGACTCTGAGATTCCAGGTCTTACAACCCTTAGGGCCAGCAAAAAAAATGAGCTTATAAAAAATTTTGAATCGCTTAACTACGACTACCTTATCCTTGACCTTGGTGCAGGAACCCACCTTGCAATCCTTGACATGTTCATTCTGTCTCCGCAGGGAATCATCGTTACGGCTCCAACGGTTACGGCCACCCTTAACGGCTACCTTTTCCTTAAAAATGTAGTCTTCCGCATGATGTACAATACCTTTAGGCGTGGAACCCCGGCATACAACAAGCTTGAAAGCCTTAAAAAGGATTCAGCCGCGCTGCAGAAGCTTTACCTGCCAAACCTTGTAAAATCCCTTGCGCAGGTTGACCCGGAAAACACCAGGCTCTTTAACCAGCGTCTTGCAGAATTCCACCCCCGCATGGTCCTTAACATGATTGACGATCCAAAAGACGCAGACCGTGCGCAGAGAATCCGCCACTCTTGCAAGCAGTTCCTTGGCCTTGACCTTGAGCATCTTGGTGTTATTTACCGCGACTCTTTGCAGGACAAGGCTCTTGCTTCAAGGCTTCCGGTTATAATTTACAAGCCACAGTCTTTAATTTCGCAGGCAGTTTACCGCATTGCAGAAAAGATAATGCATTCTGCTACGCTAAAGTTTGACGATGACTACGACATCACCCAGGCTTCCGACTTTTCTTTCCAGGCAGCGGAAGAAGAGGCAACGGACGACTTTAGCGCAAAGATGTCTTATGTTGAAGACCTTATCGGCACAGGGGCTCTTACTACGGGAGAACTTGCAGAGGCAATAAAGCAGCAGCAGTATGAAATCTCTCACCTTAAGGCAGAGAATTTGCTGCTCAAGAAAAAACTTGTGGAAGCGGCACGACAGGGGTTTAAAATCTAATGTCCAATTTTCTTCTATATATTAAATATCCGAGCTGGATTCATCCGGAAATTTTTCCAAACGTACCTGTTTTAGGTCTTTTGCGCTGGTACGGCTTGATGTATATTTTTGCATTTGTAACCGCCTTCCTGATTCTTCGCAAGGAAAAGAATGAAGGTGCACTCAATGCAGAGGGCTATACGGCAACCGATGACGATATTTTTAGCTTTATCGCATGCGGAATAATCTTTTTGCTGATTGGTGCCCGCGTTTTCTCCACGCTTGTTTACGACACGAGCGGAAGGTATCTAAAGGCACCCTGGCTTATCTTCTGGCCATTTGACTCCGTAACAAAAAAATTCACAGGTCTTGCGGGCATGTCTTACCACGGAGGCTTTATAGGCGGTCTTGTTGGAACGCTTTTATGGTGTCACTGGCACAAAAAGCCTACCCTAAAGTGGATAGACGCTATTGTCGTGGCAATTCCGGCAGGATACACTTTTGGCCGCATAGGCAATTTCCTGAACGGAGAGCTTTACGGAAGGATTACCACTATGCCTTGGGGCTTTACCTTCCCCCACGCAGAGCCTTTTTCCTACAGCCTTGACTGGGTTAAAGACTTTGCCGCCCAGTGCAAGATGGTTGTTCCTGAAGGATTAAAGCTTATAGACTTGCCTAGGCACCCAAGCCAGCTTTACGAAGCACTTTTTGAAGGTCTAGCAGTTTTCCTGCTTTTGTGGAATGTCCGAAAGCACAAGCCCTTTGACGGTTTTCTTACGGCGCTTTACACCATTTCCTACGGATTCGTAAGGTTCATAATAGAATATTTCCGCGAGCCGGATTCAGACCTGGGCTACAGGATTTCCAAAGACGGAAGCGAAATTCTTTACCGCAACACATCCCTACTGAATCTTTCTACCGGACAGATTCTCTGCTCGATAATGATTTTGGGCGGGCTTGCTTTTATGGCAATTCTCTACTTCCGTAACAAAAAGAAGGCGGCACCTTGTACACCAGAGAACTAGAGGAAGCACCGCAGTCTTTTGTCCGCAAAGGCAAACCTGTATTTGGAACCTTCCTGAACCACCCGGAGCGGCTGGACATACGCGGCATAAAGAACCCCTTCTACACTTTTCCCCTGCCTACCCTGCTGTCCAACTTGCGCATTAAAAGCCGCCTCTCATTTTTCTTTAGCCTTGGCGACTATATTGGCTGCATAGACTTCTACGATTCAAAGATATTCGGAATGGCAGAAGTAAATTTCTGGAACATGCAGACAAAGCAGAGGTACGTCTATCGCTCGGTCATGGGACCAAGAAAACGCTTTGTTCCCCACAAGCTTATAGCGGCATCAACCTCCAGCTACAAAAAATCCCGCTACATAAGGATAAGCTGGGACCGAAAAACGGACAAGCTTTCCGTAATATTCAACCTTAAGGGAGACAGCGTACGTCCAAACGCAAATTCGGCCCTTATAGCACGCTTTAACTCTGACCAAATGACGGAGCTAACCTGCATTTCCCCCTCCCCAACACGCAGGAGATGTTCGGCCCACTATTATGCCACTTTGCCTCTGCACGGGGCAGTTACGCTTATTCCCAAGCATTCAGATGCAATCACCATGAAGGACTGCGACGGCATCTCTTTCTTTGAGATAAACCGCACCTACATGAAATTCATAAGCCACGGTGAATTTGTTACCGGCATGGGATGCGTCAACGGAAAGAACATTTCCTTTAGGATTCAGGCCAGCTCCCAGGATGCAGTTGACCAGGACAAGTACAACAGCAACGTTTTGTTCTATGACGGCAAGCCAACACCTCTTCCGCCTGTTGTAATTACCCATTCTTATGGTATAATGAATAAATGGATTATTCAGGACACGGAAAATATGATTGATTTAACTTTTTCGCCTGTTTCCGATAATAAGAATATAATCAGCGCAATTATTCTTCATTCTGAATACCATACAATATACGGAACTTTTGAAGGAGATTTGCTTACGGCAGACGGTGAAAAAATATCCATAAAATCGTTGCCGGGAATAACAAAGAAATATTCTATAAGACTATAAGGGGAGCATAGACATGTCTGATTCAAGTAATAAAAAATCACGGGCCTTCGCACCTGGAACTCTGGAGCAAACCCGCAAGAACATTGGCGCAATCGACCCAATCGAAGCCCTGGAAATGCAAAA
This sequence comes from Treponema sp. UBA3662, assembly GCA_002373205.1. GTDB lineage: Bacteria > Spirochaetota > Spirochaetia > Treponematales > Treponemataceae > Treponema_D. The sequence goes on along the minus strand of DFJV01000141.1, from coordinate 7,362 downwards.
AAAGCTGGGCGGAGAAATACTTCCGGAACGTCCCACTCCTATTAACCCGGACACTTTGCCAAAGCGCAACCGCGTAGTCGTTGGCGGCCACATAAAGGCTTCGGGCCTTTCTTCCAGCGACATTTCTTCTAAAAGCGCGGCCCTTTCTTCCACAACAGGTCAGAAGAAAGCATCCCCTTCCGTAAACAACCTGGTAAAAAGCGGCAAGGCACGAAAAACAGACGAAGACCTTCCTGCAATCACTTCGCACAACCTAAAGTTGATGAACCGCCTCATGCAGTCTGAGGAATACAACCTCAAGCCCGACTTTGGCTTCTTTAACTTTATATTTGGCCTTTCTTCAAAAAACAGGGAAAGGGTCACCCGCGAATTCGGCGAATACACCATAAAGCAGCACGTTGAGCACATGCAGGCTTTTATTTCTACGCTAAAATCCTTTATCCAGATTGCACCGGCAACCTACAAGGCAAAAATAGCGGCAGAAACAGACCTAAAATTTAAATTCCTGCGCACTGTTGGAAAATGGACAATGCGCAACATAAAAATGCTTGCCCTTACGCTCGAAGACCAGGCGGCAGACCTTACGGTTCCAATGCTCATTCCATTCGTAAAGGCAGTTTACCACGAGCTAATTACCATCTACTACATTGGCGAACAGCAGGTTCCGGCTCTTATCAAGGAAGTTTACGCAGACATAAGCGCCTACCCGGCAATTGATTCCTCAAAAGTGCAAACCCTTGCAAAACAAGGAATTACAGAATGGATTTATGTCTACAACCAGATAATCAAGGGCATGTACCCGCTTCTTATGAGAATGTGCTCTTCTGAATACGTTGAATTCCCGCGCTTCTTTACGGCACAAATAGTTCAAATCCTTGACTTCCTTGGACTTTCAAAATTTGACCTTCTGCTTCCGGAAAAGAAAAAGAAAGTGAACGAAGAGGCTCAGAGGGAAAAAGAAGAAGAGGAACGCAGAAAGCAGGAAGAGGCCGCAAAACCTGTTGCCGGTAAAAAGGACGAAATTGTAGAAGCTGGCCTTAAGATTCTTGAGCAGCTTTTCCCAGATGCAGGCTTCTCAAACCTTGACTCCCACCCGGACATGTTCCCCTACTTCCAGCCGCTTTACAAATTCAATGACGGATTCAACATGCTCAACCCCCACAACGGCCTTCAGGTAGCAATCGTTCTTATTAAAATCATAGACGACCTCTTCCACGGTTGCCGCAACATCAACTTTAACCTAAAGGCAGACGAAAAGCTTGGCTACATGGACGACTCCATCACAGACGTTATGGGTGACTGGGGCTTCTACATTGACGACACCTTTGAAAAGAACTATGCGGAATACCTGCGTAACTTTATGAACACGCTCTACACGCAGAGTGACTACGCCTCCACCAACTACGGCAAGGAACTCATAAACACCATGTTCTGGGGCCAGAAGCTCTACTTCCTTCCCCACCTTAAATTCAACGCCCCAACGCTTTCAAAGCCAAGGTCAGACAATAAGTTTACGCCAATCTACAACCGCACGGAATACATCCGCAAGGTCTTTACGGTTCTTGCAAGGCGCATAGACGAAAATGCACAGGCAAAAAAGCCGGTTCTTGGCATAATCAACACTTGGGAACGCTACAACTTTGAAATTCCAAACATCATCTCCAAGAGGCTTGACGTTCTTTTGGGAGCAAAACGCCCGGACGACACTACAGCCGCCACAAACGCAAACCTCATAAAGTACACCCTTTGCATAGTGGCAGTTCTTGACTGGTGGCTCAACAACCCCGAAAGCCCTGCCTACACAGCAGACTCAAAGGACTTCTACCGCACCTCTGGCAACAACGGAGCACCAGAATTCTCCGTCCCAGAGCGCACGGATCAGAACCAGCTCTTTGCAGACGGAGTAAAGAAAGCTATAGCTGAACGCCAGCAGTAAGACTTTTTAGCAAGATAATGCAATGCCGAACTTGTTGAATTTGACCAGCAGGTTCGGCATTTTTATTTTTCAAAAGCTATTTATTCTTTTTCTGCCAGTTCTTCCGGCTTTACATCTTCCACAGCATCAGCTTCTATAACAAGTGGACGGTTGTGCCAAGTGTAAAGCAGGGTTATAACAGCGGCTATAATAAAGATGCAGCCCATTGCCCTAACAATGATTATTCCAAAATTCTGAGGCAAAAGAAAAAGAATCACCGCTATTAAAAGACTGCACAGCCCCTGGTGAACAAAAGACTTTCCCACACCCTTTTCAACATCCAGGCCCTTTAGCTTAATGGCCAAAAAGAAGCAGGCAAAAGCTTCCAGAATAAGGTAGGCGGCAAGAACATAAAGCATGATGCGAACAATTTCCTGCACAGTGTTAAAGAGTGCAAAGGGAGCCACAAGTGCAGCAATACCAATCAGTATGCTAACTAGAGACTCCACCACAAGAACCCGCTTGTAAACATCGTCATCACTTACGGAACGCATCTTTGCAAGATCATAAATTCCTTTAACAACAGAAAATGCGCCCAAAAGAATAATCAGAACCTTTATGCAAGTCTCAGGATTAAGCAAAACTAAAAGTCCCACGGCAACCAATAAAACTCCAGTAGTTATATTCTTCTTATCCATATCCTAAATGATAACACAAAAAGTCAAAACTTAAAGCCATATCCCTTGTTTATTAAAAATCTTCTTCTGGACGGTACTTTTTCCGGCTCTACCTTACGCGTCCCTGCTAATTCCGGCCAGCATGCCCTTGCGCCACCGCCCTTCCGGGGTTCCGGCCTTCGCCTCCATTGCTAGCGCAACCCGCCTGCGGCGGGCCCCTACACGGCGGCGTAGGTTGCTCCTAGCACAGCATTTGCAAACCCCATGCGCTTTGGCAAGTATAGCCGAACCATGGTTGGTGAGCTTGTCGAACCACCACCCTGCAATCTGCTGCACAAAATCATTTTTGTGTATTTTAACTTCTTTATTGACACAATTTTCTGTTTATGATATAGTACTTGCATATTATTGGAGCGATGGCAGAGTGGTCGAACGCGGCGGTCTTGAAAACCGTTATACTCTTACGGGTATCGGGGGTTCAAATCCCTCTCGCTCCGAGAAAGGAAGCGCTTAGGTGTTTCCAATTTGGAGACGTGGTAGAGCGGTAATACAACGGTTTGCTAAACCGTCGGTTCCTAACGGGCCGGGCAGGTTCAACCCCTGTCGTCTCCGCTAACGAACAAATAGCCCTACAAACGCTTTTGTTCAACTTTGAGACTGTAGCTCAACTGGATAGAGTGTTGGCCTGCGGAGCCGAAGGTTGGGGATTCGAACTCCCCCAGTCTCACTAATCATTACAGGTTTTTGGATATGCCGGATGTTTTTATTCCGGTAACTGCCGCTTTGCATAAGAAAGTGTTGACTTAATTGACTGCGGTGGCTTTATTCAAAAAGTCCTGTATTTTTTTTGTTTTGGAAAGATGTCCGAGTGGTTTAAGGTCCACGCTTGGAAGGCGTGCACAGGCGAAAGTCTGTCGGGGGTTCGAATCCCCCTCTTTCCGCCTTTGTCCAGATGCTTTGCACATTGTCGCTGGAAAACCCCGCCAGATCCGGAAGGAAGCAACGGTATTCAGATGATGGTGGTGCCGAAGTTAATCTGGACTTTTCTTTTTCTATTCCCTGCCCATCATTTTTTGCAGCCGCTTAAGGTCACTCTTTAAGGTCTGGCTTTCAGGATTACCTCTCAAACCTTCATTAAGCACATCAAGAGCTTCTTCATAGCGCTTTTTATTTGCCAGGTCTGCAAATTTATTGTGGAAAACAGAATCATAATTGCGCAAACAGTTCTTCTTGGCACCCAAAATAAGTCCGCTGCCGGGAACACAAGCCAATCCTTCGTCTGCAATAGAAGCCGCATACAAAAAATCACCTTCTGCCTGAGCCGCATTAATCTTTTTTACCCAGTAATACTCAAGCCTTTGCTTTATCTTTGAAGCGTTACGGGAAGACTGTGCCATCTCCGAAGAACGTATGCTTTGCAAATAGGCAATGGCCTCGTCATCATTACGGGACGCATCAAGGTGCCACTGAACCTCGCTTTCAAAAATCTGCTGCTCAATGCGGGCCTGCATCTGAGCGTCAAGCTTTTCCCTGCGCTGGTCAAGACATTCCCTTGCCGCCGTAAAAGAACCTGTCTTGCACAAAACTACAACATAGTTTGCAACAGAATTTTCATAAGTGTTCTTAAGCTTCTTTTCCGCGCCCCACCTTGCCAGGACCAAATCAAGCCATTCAACAATCCTGCCAAACTGCTTTTCCCTCTGCAAAGAAACAACAAAATTAGTGCAGGCCGTTTCAAAGCCTTCCCGGTTCCTGTTGGAAGAATCCTTGCAGCCCTGGGTAAATGCCACGCAAGCTCCGGCCATGGGAACAGACTTATACCAATTTCCCGCCTTGTCGTAATCAGCGGCAACGTTATTCCCAATCAGGCTAACAAATATTTTGTCTTCAACCTCGTAGCGGCCAATGTAATTCCTTTTGGGAACAATCGTGTATCTTTGGCCGCCGTTACTGTTTTCCTGAACATTGCGCTTGCTGCCGGGGTCAAAGCCATAGGGATTGGTTGTTTCCACATCCACTTTTGTCTTTGCCCCTGCAGAACCGTCAGTTACATAGAGAGTGCAAAAGGCATGGTTGGGGGTTACCTGTCCGCGGACATCAAGGGCAGAAGCCTTTGCCAAGGCAAGATAAAGAACGCTGGAAGAAACGCAGTTGTAGCTGCCGTCCGCAAACGTTACATTTATCCTTGTCTGGCCATCCTTATAGGCAACAAGAACCTTTTCATACATTGTGGAAAGTATTTTCTCTGCTCGCTCCCTCTGGCTAAGGGCAAGAAAAGACGGTGTTACAAGGGACTTCTTCAAATTTGAATAGCGCAAAAAAACAGCCTGGCCTTCTGCAGAAGAAATCGGGCATTCACAAAATTCAAGGGCAGCTTTTATAATGTCTTCATCATCAAAAGAACCGCCGTCATCGTAAATAAAAAGAGGCTCTACGGACGGCAAATTTGCAATCGGGGACGCTTTCTGTGCAAAGGCAAAAAAACTGGCGCAAAAAAGGCCAAGGTAAAAAAGAAAAAGAACGCGCGTTCTGCAAAACAAAATATTTCTTGTCATAATAAAATCCTTCACCGTTTAAAATACATCTGAAACGCTTTAATTACAAATGAAAGCAAAAAAATATCCTGCAAACGGCAAAAGGAGCTTACGCCACCGTGTAGCCCCTTTAGTTGCTGCGCAAGCGGCAATGAGCTGCAAAGCGAAGGCGGTGACGAATATGCACGCCGGTCGAATTAGCAAAAAAATGAATGGCAAAGCCCAAAAAAGTACCGTCCAAAAGTAACTTGCAATTAGTAAATCTGCTGAATAAAGGAATCTAAGTTCTCGTAAGTAAAGCCTTCATCCGCCATAAAAGCAAATGCAAAGTCTCCGCTAACCCAAGTTGCACTCCTGCAAAGCGAATTTTCAAGGCCAAGAACAAGGTAAATTCCCTTAAGCCTTTCTGAACGGTAAGAAATATCCTTGGAAGTAAAGTTTGGAATCATCACCTGGGGAACAGCGTTTCCATAAGCCTTTGTTACGGTAAGAACCTTGCCCTTTGTTTCCGTATTGTTATAGACAGCCTGAACCACGTCCGGAGAAACGCGCACAACCTTAGAAAGCTTGTACTGTTCAACAACCTGTGGAACCTTTAAATCGGTGGAAGAGCGGCCCTTTATGTTCACAACAGTAGCTGGCTCTTCATCTTCCTGGGAAATTTCTTCTGAACCTTCTGAATTATTGGAAACCTCTGAATCTTTGGAATCAGATGCAGTCGAATCAGATGCCTTGGAATCCTTTGCTTTTAAGTCCACAGACTTATCTTCTTTTGACTTTTCTTCGCTTCCGTCAGATACGGCTGAATTCTCGGTAAATAGCTGCTGCTCTTCTGGAGTTGTAGCGCAACCTTCAGTCATTGTAATTGTACACAGAAAAAAGACACCGGCAAATAACAATCTTGCAAACTTATTCATTCTTCCATTATATAATCTTTGAATAAAAAGTCAAAGCCCACCATAAAAATTTAGAAAGCAAGTGCAAATTTTCGACAATTGTTATGCAAAAAAAGTATCAAGAAAGCTCTGGAATGGAGGCGGGAAACGTGGCAAAAAAGCATTTGCGCGGAGCGAACCCGGCAGCGTAGCTTCAAGCCCCGAAGGGAGTCAGACACCTTGTATCAGCGCATGGGGTTGTAAACAACCCTTGCTTTTTTGACGCGTTTTCTGCCGGGAATGGAAGTGCTTTCGTGTTAACATTTTCATTTACAAGTTTTCATTAGTATTTGCACTTGCTTCAAGTCATGTATTAGAGTAAGGTAAAACAGAAATGAAAGAAAAAAGTCAAATAACAATTCTCCTGCTAATTACAGCCATGCTTCTTTCCTCATGCCGCCTTAACAGAGAAAGCCTCGAAGTGGTAATAAAAAACAAGAGCCCGGATAGCTACTATTTTAACATAAACGATATTGAACACCCATCCTGCAGCTTTATCTACAAAGACGATTTGCGAATGCTAAAGGAATTTTATTTTTCCTTAAACATTGATTACGGAGAAGCAATACGCGACATGACCATGGTGCCGTCAAGTTTTTCCTATGAATTAAAGCCTTGTAATGAAATCACCTTAAGTGTTAAACTTAAAGAAGGATTTGGGGACTATTATAAAGTAGAATTTGATGAAAGCAAGTTGACCGTTTCCAAAACCTTACTTGGGCAGTCAAAAGAAAATCATTTCTTTATTTTTTGCAGCAAAGAAGCTTTTTCTTATAATGCCCATTATCAAGACTATTGCGAAAAATTAAAGAAGTACGGAATTAAGCTGGAAGGCAAACAAAGCGGCGGCAGGAAAATTGAATTTATAATTGATTAGGGATAGACAAGAGGTGGGGAAATGCTTAACAGAAGACTTTTTCTTATTGCCATAATACTTTTTGTAAACTGCTTTACCTTTGGCAGGGAAAAAATAATTATGATAGAAAAATTGGCTCTAGGAACTTCCAGGGCTGATGTTTCCAAGGAATTTGGGGAACCTGATTCCTACGAATTTGATACAAACAAAGTAAAGGCTATATATAAAATTTCTGGCAGCGAATACTACAAGTTGTATTTTACATACACACAAAAACTGTGGAAGCTTAGCAAATTTGTTGATGATGAAGAATACATAATTTTTATGGACACAAGGATTCAGTGACAAAACACCGTTTTTCTTGTGCGCGAATTTAAACAGAGCCTAGCCCCGATTGGAAGGGCGCGGAACGCGTTGCCGTCAGGCAATGGAGGCGAAAGCCGGA
>DFJV01000073.1 GCA_002373205.1 Treponema sp. UBA3662 | reverse complement strand
ACAGCTCATGCTTCAAAAGGCTTAGGATATGATAATGTAATTGTCATAAATGGAAAGAATGAAACTTACGGCTTTCCTTCAAAAATTGAAAATGATCCAGTGTTAAATTATGTTGTAAAGAGGGATGATTCTATTGAAGCTGCAGAAGAACGCCGTCTTTTCTATGTTGCCATGACGCGGACAAAAAACAGAGTTTATTTTATTGCCCCAGAAGAGAACCCTTCTGAGTTTTTACTAGAAATAAAGCACGATTATAAAAATGTTGTTTTAAAAGGAGAATGGAGCGAAGAAGTGAAAAATGGCAGTACATTCAAAAAGTCTTGCCCTATATGCGGTTATCCTCTTCAGCATAAAGTGAAAGCTGCTTATGGCCTGAATCTTTGGATTTGCATGAACGATCCAGAGATATGTGACTTTATGACAAATAAAATTGAGGCTGGAAAACTTTCAATTCAAAAATGCGATAAGTGTGATGGCTATTTAATTGCCAGACAGCAAAAAGATGGAAGATATTTTTTGGGATGCACAAATTATAATGCCAATGGAAAAGGATGCAGTAATATTATTTGGAATGAGGACTATTATAGAATGAACAATCTTACTCCAGAACCTGCAATTAAAAAGGAGATACCTAAAGGGTATGATAACAGGATGAAATAGCACGTTTTTAAAAGCAAATTTTGGATCAGTATTATTAAAGTGATAGTTTATCCGCACAGCCATCTGTGCTACAATTGTTAAATATATGAAAAATAAAGAAGCAATAATTGAACGGCAAAAGGAATTTATTCAGGAGATAAAAAACAAAGTTTCTGATTTTATAAATTCAATCAACAAATCGGAAATCGAAACAATACTCCTTTCCGGGAGCCTTTCCCGAGGTGATTTTTTTCCCCGAATTAAAGACGGCGGCGATATTGACGGAATGGTCGATTTAATCGTAATGCGCAAAAAAGGAAGCAGTATAAAAGCGGAGGATGTTTTTGGCCCGGACCAGGAACCGCCAATTCCTTTCCATTGCGTAAAAGTCAACAATTTGTGGTATGAAATTTTATTCACTGATTTTATTGATGCAGATACATTTACAAGCTACGATGAGCCAAAAAAATTTTCCGTATTGGAATCTCAGATTTTATATGATCCGAATGGTTCCTATAAAAATGAACTTGAAAAAATAAAGGACTATGCAAGAGAAGATTTAAAGAACAGCCTGAACAATTCCTTGGGCTACATTCATTATCTTCTTTCAGATTACAAAAAAGACCGCTGGTACAGGCGTGGCGCATTCATCCAGCTGCACGAAAACCTGAACACAGCAATCCGTGCAGGAATCCGCGCTTTATATTATTTGAACGGCTTTTATTCTTCAGAGGAAGATTATTTTAGGCGGGAAAAAATCTTCATGGACAATATCGTCGGCTTTATTGAAAATAAAGCTTCCGCTTCCTAGGGTTCAAAGCCTTTAGGAAGTGCCGCCCTTACAGCCATCACCTCTCCCGTAACAGGATGCGGAAACTCAAGGCATGATGCGTGAAGCATTATCCTTCCCCCAAGATCACCAAAGCCTTCCCTGCCGCCATAAAGACTATCCCCAATAATGGGTATGCCCCTCTGCGAAAGATGAACCCTAATCTGGTGCGTCCTGCCTGTCATTGGAAAAGCGTCCACATAAAGCAAAGAATCTTTTTTTGCAGCAAGAAGAAAATGTGTCTTTGCAAACTGCCCGCCCCTTCCTTCTGCAAGCAGGCCTATCTTGCAGGCAGAACTTTTTGCGCTTATGCGGCCAATAAAATTCTCAGAGTCAAAAACGTCATTCGCTTTTAGACCTGCCAAAAATGCAGGAGAAGCAGGTGATGCAGGAGAGCACACTGCGCGGTAAGTCTTTTGAGCAGTATGATTTTCAAACATTGCGTGAACAGCCGCATTAACGCTTCGTGTCTTTGTAAAAAGAATGACTCCACTCGTTTCCCTGTCCAAGCGGTGCATTATTCCTGCATAGGGCGGATTCCTAAGAGAAGGATTCTTTTCCCAAAGATATTTTACAACGCAGTCATGAAGATTTCCCCTGCCCTTTACGATTGTCTCTTCCGTGGGCAAAAAGGCGGGCTTGTTCACGCAGATTATGCTCTCGTCCTCAAAAAGAACGTCCTTGTCCGTAAGAAGAAAGTCAACGTCATCCGGCTTCTTCTCGTAAAAAAGCCTTTCCTTACTAACCATGGCGCTCACCCTTGAACCCGGAGCAAGAACAAAGGCCGGAATTCTGCACTCGCGGGAATTCACCCTTACCGCCCCCGCAACAATCAGCCGCCTAACCTTGGAATTAGAAACCTCCGCACCAAGGGCCACAGGCAGCACCTTCCTAAGAAAAGCATCCAGCCTGCCCCCCTCGTCTGCAACCCAGGCCATGCATTCACCGCCATCTTTTGAATTTTTCCTCGAAAAGTCCAACTACCCTTTCTCCCATTTCGTTCATCTTAATCCGCAACAGGCAAATCTATTCCAAAATACGGAACATCCGCATGAAGCTCCAATACCCTTTCTGCGGGAACACCACGCAACGCCCGATTAAAATTCCTGCCAATCAGTCCATGAATTATCAGATAAATCATGGATTTCCATTTGTTTAAATTGACATTCTCCTGGTTCAAGTACAATTTTTCCATTGTAATAGTTTTCTCGAACATATTCATAAATATCAACATTATCAGGAACTTCAAATGAAAAAGTTTCATCAACAGTTTCTTCTATGATTACTTCATATCTTTTCATAAGAAAACTATTGATCGAATTTGTAAATAAATCAAGTAGTTAGAGTATAAGCGTATGAATATATTTTAGTTCAATAGTTTGTCGATACTGGCGTTCCAATTCATCATAACTAAGAAATTTTACACGTTTATCATTTTTCAGTTTTGCAAAAGAAGAATAACCTAACTTTTTATTGTACTCTTCATGACGTCTCTCATCAGCAACAATAAACATACGTGTATAAAAATCTTGCAAATCATAAAATTTCATCAGAGAGTTTTGAATGTCAGTTGAATGTTCCACCTCAAAAAAGGAATCGGGCATATTTCGGTCATTAAACCAAATAACATCAATTGTTGAACTTCTTGAAACAAAACTATCATATGAATAACTTGGCAATTCCTTTACAGTTCTTAAATCTCCTAATTTTTTATGCAAAAACAGTTTGTTTTTGTCTTGATTTGGCACAAAAGTACCTAATTTTTTTAAATTTCCAATTGAAACAAGCAAGCCCTGATAATATGAATGATTAAACTCTATAACTTCTTTTGAAT
>DFJV01000094.1 GCA_002373205.1 Treponema sp. UBA3662 | reverse complement strand
CTGAATCAAGTTCAGCATGACAGTTTGCCACAAATGCGGTCTGCGTGGCGGTTTGCTGGCAACCTGTTCTGCGTGGCGGTTGGCCACAAATGCGTTCGGCGTGACGGTTTGCCGCGGCAGTGTGCTGCATGGCGGTGGCTTTTGCTTTGTGTTATTCTTACTTTTTTTGTCACTCTGAGTTTTTTTTGTCATTCTGAGCTTGACTCAGAATCTGCGGGATGGATGCGAATCTGTAGGTGGTGAATTAATAGATGCTGAATCAAGTTCAGCATGACGGTTTGTCGTGACAGCGTTCTGCGTGGCGGTTGGCCACAAATGCGTTCGGCATGACGGTTGGCTGGCAACCTGTTCTGCGTGACGGTTTGCCGGCATCCATGTGCTGCATGGCGGTGCGTTATTTTAATGCCTGTGTCCCTGAGGAATAGCCGTTCTTTTGCATGTATGAAATGAATTCATTGAAGGGAAGCGGTTTTGAATAGTAATACCCCTGGATGTAGTTGCAGCCAAGCCTTCTAAGTTCATCTGCGGTGGCCTTGTCTTCGCAGCCTTCAGCAACGGTTTTCATGTCCAAGAGGCGGGCCATTTCCTGAATGCTGTACAGAATGCGGTGGCCCTTACTTTCATGTATGCCGTTAACAAGGCTCATGTCCAGTTTTAGAATGTCAAAGGTCATCTGGTTCAGCACGCTTATGGAAGAGTAGCCTGTTCCAAAGTCGTCAAGTTCAATTATAAAACCAGACTTGTGCAGCTTTTCTATGATTGAGCGTATCTGCTCCGGGTTGTCGTGGTAGGCAGATTCCGTAAGTTCCAGGTGCAAAAGCTCGTGGGGAACAGAATATTGGTCAGCAAGCCTTTCTATTACCAAGTTAAGGTCCTTTGTGTCAAAGTCTCCGCGCGAAATGTTTATGGAAACAGGTACTACCGGTATGGATTTTTTTAGGCACTCACCGATTGTCTTGCAAACGCTTTCCCACACGTAGTAGTCCAGTTTGGAGATAAAGCCGTTCTTTTCAAAAAGTGGAATAAAGGAATTGGGGTTCATAAAGCCAAACTTGGGGCTGTTCCACCTTACAAGGGCTTCTGCACCTTCAGTTTTTCCAGTGTCCTTTCCGTGCTTGGGCTGGAAGTAGACTTCAAATTCATTGTTGGCAAGGGCGCTTTCCATGTTGTCTATGATGTTCTGCTCTTCTTCCTGCCGCTTCCTTAGCTTTTCGTCGTAGAAGCAGATGTTCGTGTTGTATTTGCCTTGGATTGTGCTAAGCGCAAACTCTGCCTTGTCGTGCATGGATGCAATGCCTTCGCCAAGCCCTGCCTGTTCGTAGATTCCAAACTTTACGATAATGGGGTAAACCGGCCCTTCCTTTAGCTCATCGGAAAGATTTTTGGCAAGCTCTTCGTATGCTTCTTTGCTTTTGTGTTCGGCAAGAATTGCAAAGCGGTATGATGTAATTCTTCCCATAATTTCCCTGCCCTTAAGCTCGTCCTGCAAAAGCATGGCAATTGTACGGATTAGGCTGTTGGCAAGCTTTCTTCCGTGGCGGGAACTAATGTTTTTTATGGATTCTATGTTTACCGCAATTACGTCAAATGCAAGTTCCGGGTGGGAGCGGACAATTTGTTCTGCGTATGCAAAGAAGAATTCACCTGAATAAAGGCCTGTCTGCTTGTCCATGGCTGTAAGGCTTAGCATGTCTGTTGATTTTCTTAGCCTTATGATTGCTTCCAGGCGGTTTATGATGATAAGCGGATTGTAGGGCTTGGAGACAAAATCTGCTGCCCCCTTTCTAAAGGCCGTAATCTGGTCTTCGTCCGAAGAACTGGACGTTAGCATCATTACCGGAATGGAGCTTAGGTTACTGTCGCTTTCCATCTCGAGAAGAACGTCATAACCGTTCATAACCGGCATGTGCAAATCAAGTAGCACTACGGAAACTTTTGTGAGGTTTGCGTAAAGTTTTTCTAGCCCGCTCTTGCCGTCGGATGCCTCGAGAATATTGTATTTGTCCTTGAGCAGAGATGTTAGTATGTTGCGGTCAATGTCGTTGTCATCTATAATCAGCAGGGTTTCTTTTGACTTTATGGAATCAAAGAAGAATTCCGGACTGCCCTTTGCTCTCATGCAACGCCTTCGGATTTTAGCGCATCCATAACTATTTTGTATTCAGCGCATACTTTGTTAAAGTATTCCTCAACTGAAGGGGATGGACTTCCCTTCCTAACGTCTTCTGTAAGGGTAGATGCCGCTTCGTAAAGTTTTTTAAAGCTAAGGTTGGCGCAGATTCCTTTTAGGGTGTGGCTTGCTCCAAAGACTTCTCCCCAGTTTTTGTCTTCCATAGCCTTGCAGAGGTTCATGTAGGATTCATCGGAAGGGAACATCTTAACAAATCTTTCTATAAGGCTGTCGTTGCCCAGACGCTGCATAACCTCTTCGTAGCTTCCGCCGATTGAATCGTAAAAATTTTTTGAATTCATGCAAATGCCTCCTTTTAATTAAAGGATATAACAGTAGGCGCAAATTTTCAAGAGAAATATCTGTAAGGAAAGTTTTGCGTTTGGAACCGATATTTTCTTGGACGAAATTTTTGGACGGAGTTTTATTTGTTCTACCATTTCGCCTTATCTCTGCAATCGGCTTTTTGCCATTTTTTACTGCGTTTAACAGTAAGCGCCAGGGAGGGCGCTCATATCTTTGCGGAAAAACGGGCGTGTTTTCGTAAGAAAACACGATAGTAAAAAATGGCAAGGAGGCCATTTTTTACGGGCTTTCCACACTTCGCGGACTAACCGCCGCTCATCCCGCTTGCGCGGGACTAAAGGTGTTCCAATCCCGCGTAGGATGAATTTAAAAATGCCGACTGGCCAGATGGGCTTTATTGCCAGACACCAGCTTTTTTCTGTTCCTGAAGGAAGAAGACCGTGTTCAGCCTAATTTCATCCGGGTCGGTGTTAAGAATGTAGTCGATTACCGCCTCTCCCTTCTGCCTTGATTTTTCCAGGTGCTCGCGCACTTCCTTATACTGCTGGGCGTTTGAAGCCAGTGACCAGCAGGCGCTGTCTCCGGTAAGGAACTTAACCAAATCCGTCTTTTCATCGTGATACTTTACCGCATTGTCTATTATAAGATCCAGGTATTTTGTCTTTCCGCTTGCAAAGAAGGAGCCCCAGAACATGTCGTTTACGTTGGGGTTTGCCTCCGGGTTTGCGTAAAACTTGTCCACGTCAAATTCTGCAACCGAATGGAAAAAGTTTGACACGCTCTTAATCTTTAAAGAGTCAATTTCTGAAAGAATTTTTTCCTTTATCTTTTTGTCACGGAAAAGCTCTGCATAAAAACCAACCAGGGGCATCTGCATGTCTTCCGTAACAAGCTGCCTTTCCCTAAAGAAATTTACTGTAACTTGAACAAGGTTGGGGTTCTTGTCCTTAAAGTAATTCATCAGCAAAAAACTGAATTCTTCTTCCGCGCTTGTATCCGTATTTTCTGCTTGGTATGTGATTGTCCCCGTTCCTGCTTCCGAAGCATTTGAATCCTGTGCAAAAGCAAAGCCGCAAATCAAAGTGGCTAAAAAAAAGCCTGCAAGTATTTTCTTTTTCATATAAAAATCTCCCGGTTAAAGGTAACCTAAAATTCTGCAAAAATCAACTGTGCGAAAGAACCCATAAATGTGACACACTGTTGTCATATTCGTTGTGCTATGCTTTAGGCATGGAAAAGGGAAACGAGCTTTTGGAAAATATTGACCGGGTTCACACAACGCCGATGGGGGTGGAACGGATTAGGCGCAATCTTTTGCTTGGCGATGATGTTCAAGATGTGGTTGCCTGGTGCAAAGGGCAAATTGAATTGCCTGAAGCGGCCATTAAGCGAAAGGGTAAAAACTGGTACTGCTTGGTTGGTGGCTGCATAATTACGGTTAACGCATACAGCTATACGATTATTACTGCACACAAGGAATAATATGCAACGGCCACCTTTCTGCGAAATTAAGTCTTTTTCGGAATTCTCAAAGTATTATTGGTACCGCGAAGAATTGCAGCAAATCTGTAAGCAGATTGGCATTGATTCAAGCGGCATGAAGGTAGAGCTTAACCGCAACATAGAAGAATACTTTAAGGGCAATCTTATTTGTCCAAAAAGCAAAAGACCAGGCAAATCTTCTGCCAGGCGCACACAAGTTGCCGGCGATGATGTACCGCTTGCTTTGGACACTCCTCTTTTGGCTTGCGGTTTCCGCTTTAGCCAGCGTTTCCGCGATTTCTTTTCAGCGCAAACAGGCCTTGCCCGCTTTAAGTTCAACGCGGACATGGTTGCAACCGCCAAAAAAGTACGCGAAACAGGCGACGCAAGCTTTACTCTTGGCGACCTGCTCGACATCTTTTACGGCAAAAAGACTTATGCCAAATACGATAATTCATGCTTGCAGTGGAACAAATTTGTAAAAGACTTTTGTGCAGACCCAGCAACCGCACAATTTTCCGACAAGCTAAAAACCGCCGCCATTCTTTGGCGCCAAGTGCGCAATTCAACCCTCCCAAAAGTGTATGACACAAAGCTGCTAAAAAAAATGGTATCATTGATTGAATAAAAAACACAGGAGTAACCATGATTTGCCGAATTGATTCTATGTACATAATTGTTGATGACTTGGAAAGAGCAACCGCATTTTACGAAGAGTTTTTTGAGCAGAAAATCTGTAACAAAAGTGCGCTAGGCGGTTATTTTGACATTGACGGCTTCCGCTTTCATTTGTTTGCCTACAAAGAAGTTGGTGAGCCACACTCTTACGGAAGCAACTGCTTGCCCAGCCTCTGCTTTGAGACGCTTGAAGAACTGAACCGGAAAATCGCCGGCAAAGAGCTTTGCTTTCCGCTCACCAAAATTGGCAAAAACTGGGTAGCCGAATTCGTTGATTCAGAAGGGAACCATATCGAGGTTTATACAAAGGCAGAATAAAAACAAAACCTAGTACACCTGCGGTACAAATACTCTGCGCACTGTTGGCAATTTTTGCAAAAAATACTCTGCGTACTACTGGCGATTTTTATAAAAAATACTCTGCGCACTGGAATCTTTGTAACACATGCACGGAGCTTGCGGGTTTTTTAGCTGGGAAAAAAATGCTATACTTTTTGCATGACAGAGATAGAGATAAAGGCTCGCGTAAAAGACAGGGCGGGGCTGGAAGAAAGACTGAATCAGATTGCTTCTTTTACAATGCAGGTTTTGCGGGACGACACATATTACGGTTTAACAAAGGAAACTCGCTGCAAGCTTAGGGTAAGAAGGGAGACTTTGCTTACAGGTGGCAGTGAAGAAAAGAAGACTCTTCTTACCTACAAGCGAAAGGAAATGCGTACCCTGCCGGACGGAAGCTGTTCTGAGGTGAACGACGAAAAGGAAACTGCCATTCAGAATGCGGATGTTCTGGAGGCTTTCCTAAAGGATTCAGGTTTTTTGGTAACGCTAAAAAAGCACAAGGACGTAAAGGATTGGGAGCTTTGCGTAAAAAAGGATGATTTTCCAAAAGAGGCGGAAATAGGACAGGATTTGACCGCAACCTTTGAGCTTTGCAAAGTTCCGCCGCTGGGCGACTTTCTTGAGATAGAAATTCTTTCCCCAGTGGACAATCCATGCGCGGTAGAAGCCATACAAAAAAAACTGCATGAACTGCTTGCACTTGTTGGCATTGGCGAAGATCAGATAGAGAACCGCTACTACAGCGAGCTTTTGCGGGAAGCTGCTCTGTAAACCGCCTTGACCGATGAACCTACGCCGTCGTGTAGGGGCGTTTGGTTGAAAATTGCCTCCTTGCAATTTTCAACCATGAGTTTGAGAAACTCACCTGTTTTTTATGCCAACAAATGACGCGCCCTCCTTGGCGCTGCTTTTTTTACATTTACTGGTTGGGCGGAACCCCGGAAGGGCGGTGGCGCAAAGGGGCTTTCTGTCGAGTTAGCCATAAAGCAAAATGGTAGAGCAAATAAAGTTATCGTCCTAAAGACTAGAGTCAAAAAGACTAACATTCTATATTTCTTCCAGCTTGCCTGCGCGTTGATTATTAATGGAATCTGTAGTATCATAAACCGCTTTGTAAATTTATAAAAGAAGGAGAACATTTTGTTCAACAGAGGTTTATACAAGAAAAATGCGCTAAAATGTTTAAGGGACAGGCGGCCTGTTCCAACGCTGGTAAGTCTTGTTGTTCTTGTCACCTATTTTTTGCTTAACGCCGGTTCCGTGGGTAAGTCCATAACGGCTGTTGGCCCGCACCTTACGCTTATCTTAGACGCAAGAAAGATGAACTTTATTGTTATTGCAATAATGTGCTTTGTTTTGGGAACAATAGAGATTGCCGAAGCAGGCTTCTATCTTTTTGCGGTTGACCATCCGCAGGAGCAGCTTTCCTTTAACATATTTATAGAAGGATTTTCGCTTTTTGTAAGGGGCTCGCTTGCCTTTATCTGGAAGTGGCTTTGGATTTTTATTTGGGGCCTGTTTTTTGTTGTTCCGGGAATAATAAAATTCTTTTCCTACTCACAGTTTTTTTACATACTTAGGGACTATCCCCAGATTGGAATTAGGCAGGCACTGGCGGTTAGCAAGGAAATAACCAAGGGGCACAAGGCGGATTTGTTCTGGCTTTACCTTTCCTTTATTGGCTGGGACTTGCTTTCCATTCCTACTGCATTCATTTTGCAGCTTTGGATTCGCCCATACAAGCAGGCATCTTTTGCCTTTGCCTACCGCTCTTTAATGCAGAAGGCGCTTACTTCCGGTGCTGTTGTTCCGGATGACTTAAAATAGTAGATGTAAAATAGGAGTTTTGCCATGGAAGATAACGAAAGCATGAATGAAAGCGGATTTATAGATGACAACAACATTGCAGACGGTGCCAGTGCAGGCAGCAGTGTTGCAGACAGCAGTGTTACAGGCGGAAACAAGGCCTCAGAAGACAAGGGTTTTGCGGGCAGCTATAAAGCCCCAGAAGATTATAAAGCCATGGAAAGTAAAAAGGTTATGGATAGCAATAAAAGTGGAAAAAAAGTTTTTGTAGTAGTAATAGTTCTTTCTGTAATAGCCGGACTTATTCAGTTTGCCGGTAAAAAGGATGAACCAAGCCAGTCACACGTACTTACAACTTCTTCTTCCGTAAAAAAGGATGATTTCTTTAGCGTGTTCAGCAACAAGAAGCAGAAGGACAAATGGGTTCACTTAAAGGGTACGTCCTACATTGCAAAGCTGGTGGTTAGCGGCGTAATAGAAGACGAAAACAAAACCTACAACCAGCAGTGGATTTTGGACACTATAAGCGAGCTTAAGGAAGACGGAGACAACAAGGGAATTGCCCTTTTTATTGACTCCCCCGGCGGCGGTGTTTACCAGGCGGACGAGGTTTATCTTGCGCTCCTTGACTATTCTGCAAGCGGAAAGCCTGTTTATGCCTACATGGGGCCTCTTGCGGCAAGCGGTGGCTATTACATTTCCTGCGGTGCAAAGTACGTCATGGCAAACCGCAACACCCTTACAGGCAGCATAGGCGTTCTTGCGGGGCAGTTTGTAGACGCTACGGGTCTTTTGGACAAGATGGGAATTAAGTCCGAGACGATTCACGCGGGCAAAAACAAGAACATGGGCAGCTTTAATGAGCCTGTTACCGACGAGCAGAGGAAAATCATGCAGGCGGTTGCAGATGAATGTTACGAGCAGTTTGTGCAGATTGTTTCCAAGGCACGCGGAATGCCTGTCTCTTCCGTAAAGAACCTAGCGGACGGGCGCATTTATACGGCAAGGCAGGCAAAGGAAAATTCCCTTATAGACGCAATCGGTTCCTTTGACGAGCTTGTTGCATATATGACTAAAACGGAATTCTCCGGCCAGGAATATTCTGTGGAGGATTTTGAATACGAGCAGGAGTCAAGCTTCTACGATTATCTTACCGGCGTTGCAAGTGCGCTCAAGGGGTCAAGCGTATTCTCTGCGGTGGGTCTTCCTCCCCAGACAGAAAGCGCAATTACCCGCACTATTCCATATCCGGCCTATTTTTACGACGGAATGCTTGGCAATTAGTATAACGAATATAAAATAACAGGTCATTCCGAACGCTACGCCACGACCATACGCACTTGTTTTGGTCGTGTGTTTCGGAATCTATAGATGTTAGCGGTTGCTGAGCCTGTTGAACCATGGATTGATGGTGGAACACACTGAATCCACATTTGCAGCAGTTCAGGGGTACAGTTAATTGATATTTGCCATACTAGGAAATGGTTGTAAAGCCACGCTGGGCTCCGTGAATGTTTGGGCGGTGTTTTTTACTTTTCTGGACCGGCTTTTTACCGCTAGCCCGCTTTGCAGGGTTCCGTGGGGCCCTGCCCACTCCATTGCTGGGGTTCGGCCCTTCGACTGTGCTCAGGGACCTCGCCTCCAGCAACGGCTGCGCCGCCCTTCCAATCGGGGGTAGGCTTTGTTTGAATTAAGAGAAGTTTTTTTTGCTAACTAATCGTCAAGAGATGCTATAGTAGAAGAAAGTTCCGGCAGGTTGAGAGGCTTACGGAAGAATTTAAGAACTCCAAGCTCCATACATTCTTTTTCCGTTTCCGGGTCATCCATTGCGGTAACAACGATGATTGCCGGCTTACCAAAGGCTTCGCTTTCTTTTATGTGGCGGCAGAGTTTTTTTCCGTCAATACCGGGCAGGTCAAGGTCTAGGATAATGCATTTTGGCTGCTTTGCAACCATCTGTGAACCGGCTTCAAAACCGTCAAATGCCTGTATAATCTGAATGGATTCGTCCTGAGTCTTAAGAAATTTGGCAACGACATCGTTCAGCGCCCTGTCGTCATCAACAACAAGCACTGTCTTTGGAGTTACTACGGACTTTTTGTTGCAGCAGTCCAGAAGGTCGGAAGGAATACGCATGTTGCGCTTTTCCATGAATTCCACCAAGTCCTCTGGATATACGCGGAACTGTCCGCCTGGAGTCTTAAACGCCTTTAAATAATTGTTGTGAATCCAGTTTATAGCCGTCTGATTTACAACCCCGCAGATGTTTGCTACTTCCAAAGCGGAGAAAACAATAGGCTTATCTCTCATTTTTACAGTCTTTGCCATTTTTTTTTGCCTTACCCTTACTATATCACATAAAATTGAAAAAATAAAGGTTTTGGTCATTTTTTATAAAAAAAATATTTTGATAATCTTAAGAGTCCAGGACTTTTTTTATTTGCTGGCCGGAAAAGCCCAAGCGCTGCAAAGAAGAGTAGATTTTTGAAGGATCCTTTTGAATCCTTAGGCATTTTTTGTATGCCCTTTTGCAAAGCTCGCTTTCGCTGTGCTCGGTAAAAAATTCATCCAATGCGGCCTTTGCATCTTCTTTTGAAATGCCCCTCTTAAGAAGTTCGCCTTCCAGTTTGCGGCGGCCTTCGGCATGGGCAATATAACGGCTTCTGAGCCATGCTCCGGCAAAACGCACGTCGTCCAATGCGCCTGTCCTTTGCAGAAAATCCAAACTTTTTTCTATTGAATCTTTGTCTATTCCTTTACGCAACAACTTTTGCTTTAGCATAAAGCGGCAATGCTCTGCCCTGGCAAGATATGTCATGGCTGCACGCTCAGCGGAAAAGACTAATGCCGCAGAAAGTATGTCGGCACTCTCTTCCTCGTTAAAGACTCCCTGCATTCCCGGCTTAAGGCTTGCTTCATCCGCAAAAAGGGAATCTGCCCCGCCAAGGCCACCTTCTACAGGCAAAAGCCTTTCTTTGGAAACGCAGGTAAGGTATTCGTCGCGTAAAAAAAAGGCAGACCCTGAGTCGGGCGTAATTTCGTACACTCCGTTCAAAGTCTGCTTTATTCCAAGTATTACCAAAACAGTATAAAGCTTAGCGCTTGCTGAACTGGAATCTTCTACGTGCACCACGCTGACCGTACTTTTTGCGTTCAACCATACGTGGGTCACGGGTAAGATAACCGTTAGCCTTAAGAGCTGAGCGGCTGTTAGGATCTACCTGTGTGAGTGCGCGGGAAAGACCGTGGAGGCATGCACCAGCCTGGCCGTTAAGTCCGCCACCGTAAACATTGATAAGAATGTCAAACTTGTTGTCGTTGCTTGTTACCAGGAGCGGCTGGCGAACCATGCGCACCTGAGCTTCTGTTGCAAAGTATTCTTTGAGTTCTTTGCCGTTTACAACAATTTTTCCGCTGCCTTCACGCAAAAAAACGCGAGCCACAGCAGTCTTTCTTCTTCCTGTACCGATTGCTATATTTCTGATTCCTGCCATAATTGACTCCTAATTACACTTCCAGCGGTTTTGGATTCTGAGCTGTATGCGGGTGGTTTGGACCAGCATAAATCTTCAAGTTGCCAATAATCTGGCGTCCAAGACGGTTGTGAGGAATCATACCCCAGATTGTTCTTCTGAGGGGCTCTTCCGGACGGCGAGCAAGAAGTGAACCGAAGGATTCAGACTTGAGTCCGCCAACAAAACCTGTGTAGTGGCGGTAAAGCTTGTCTGTTTCCTTGTTGCCAGTTACCTGAATCTTGTCGGCATTGATGATGACAACGAAGTCGCCACAGATTGTGTTTGGTGTAAATGTGGGCTTGTTCTTTCCACGGAGTACACTTGCTGCCTTAGCGGCAACACGACCAAGAGTCTTTCCTGATGCATCGATGATGTACCAGTCGTTCTTTGTTTCGCCTTTTTTAGCAAAAATAGTTCTCATTTATAAAACCTACCAAGTAAAACTTTGTATTTAAAGGGTTTGCATCATTCCTTTAAATAGAAATGAACAATAGCGGTTGTTCATTTAGTATACGGGGTAATATACAATAGCATAAAGAGCAAAAGTTAGTCAAGCCGTTGCTTTACTTTTCCACAGAAATCAGTTTTCAAGGGAGGCCCCTTGCACCCCTAACTAAGGGGAGGGAAAACCCCCTA
>DFJV01000037.1 GCA_002373205.1 Treponema sp. UBA3662 | reverse complement strand
TTCTGAATAAAGGACTGGTCCTTTTTCCTCTCCGGTAAAATCGTTATGCAAACCTGTTCAATCATAGCTAGCCGTTTACTCTCTTTAAAATGATGCAGCCGTTGTGACCGCCAAAGCCAAGCGAAGCAGATGCCGCCGCCGCAACTTCCGCCTTAACCCCTTCGTTGGCAGTGTAGTCCAAATCGCATCCGCCCTCAAAGTCCTGATTTTCAAGATTGATTGTAGGTGGAATAAAACTTTCGTTAAGCGCCTTAATGCAAAAAAGAGCCTCTATTGCCCCCGCCGCCCCAACCAAGTGGCCAGTCATACTTTTGGTAGAAGAAATGTGCAGTTTTTTTGCGTGCTGGCCAAAAGCAATCTTTATCATGTTACTTTCGCTAGAGTCATTTGCCCTGGTAGAAGTTCCGTGTGCGTTGTAGTATTGAATGTCCTTGGCTTCCATGCCCGCATCTTCAAGCGCCTCTTTTACAGCCCGTGCCGCACCGCTTCCGTCATTTAGCGGAGCCGTAATGTGGTAGGCATCGCAGCTAGAGCCAAAGCCCGCAACTTCCGCATAGATTTTTGCCCCCCGTGCCTTTGCATGCTCGTATTCTTCCATAACAAACATTGCAGACCCCTCGGAAAGCACAAAACCGCAGCGGTCCCTGTCAAAAGGCCTGCTTGCTTTTTCTGGAGACTCGTTGAATTTGCTTGCCAGTGCCTGTAAAGAAGAAAAACTTGCCATGCAAAATTCAGTGATTGCAGCATCGGTGCCGCCAGAAATGCAAACGTCGCACCTTCCAGCACGAATTAAATCTGCCGCAAGACCAAGCGCATCTGTTCCCGAGGCACAAGCAGTTCCCAAAGTCCAGGAAAAGCCGTTCAGGCCGTAGTAAATGCTTATGTTTGCCGCCGCCTCGTTAGAAATCATCATGGGGGTTATAAGGGGTGGCATTCGTGAAGGGCCAAAGCTGGGATCGTCAAGCTTCCTAAAACCGTCTGTCGTTGCATCCATCCCGCCAAGGCAGCAGCCAACAAGAATCCCGCACTTTTCACTTTTAAGCTCTTCAGCGGAAAATGCAGAATCCTTAATAGCCTGTGCCGTAGCCGCAAGACAGAACTTGGAAAAACGGGCCATCTTTCGCGTTGCCTTGGAGGGAATGCCGTAGTCTTCCATGCAAAAATTCTTAACTTCCCCGGCAATCTTTACGTCCAGCCGCTCAGGGTTAAAAAGCGTAACAGGACCTATGCCGCTCTTGCCATTTTTAACGCTCTCCCACGCTTGGTCAGCATTGTTGCCAACCGGTGAAACGCACCCCATTCCTGTGATAACCACACGGCGTCTGGCCATTTATTCCTCCGCAAAATTCGCAAAAGCCCGCAAAAGATGACTTGTGTATTCGGCTATAAAATTCACTACCTAATCTTAAAGAAGATACCCAGCACGAAAACAGTTATCAAAATCTGTATGATAAGGAATTTAAGCAGAACCTGTGTTGGCGACCATCCATGGTTTTTGCGCATGTGGTCATGCAAAGGAAATCGGATTGATTCCAGAATGCTTATGTGGCAGAACCTCTTTAGCGCAACCTTCAAAAGTCCCATTCCTCCGTTTATAAGAATAATGGAAGAAGTTGCAAGAATAATCAGAGGGTTGCCGCTTATCATAACGCAAATGCCCATGTAAAAGCCAAGTGCGCGTGAACCAGCATCGCCCATCAGAACGGAAGAAGGAAATGCATTGTGCCACAGGTAGCCCATAAGAACGCCTGTAAGACAGAAAGTAATCACAGCCCAGCTTGCACCGTCCTCCAGTTTTGGAACAAGAAGGTATGCCGCTATGTCCTTGTGGCCAAGAATCACGTAAAAAATCATACCCATAACAATAAGGGCCAAAAGAACAAGTGTGGAACTTAAACCGTCCACGCCGTCCGTACAGTTTGTAGTGTTAACGCTGGTCCAAAGCATTACTGTACAGATAGCAATGTAAAGCCACATTGGAATGCGGATTGTGTGGCTTATAAAAGGCAGCCAGAAGTAGAGGTTTCCGTCCGCCGTATTCTTAGAAAGGCAAAATGCAAGAAGAACCGAAGCAGAAACGCATATAATCAGGTCAAGCAGAGCCTTTATGTATTCGCCCCAACCCTTTGTGCTGCGGTCATCAAGAAAACCGGTAAGCATCATAAGCCATGTAAGGACAAGAATGCCAATCTGCATCCAGTCAAGCGGAGCAAAAACAAGGCTAAGTAAAATAAAAATGGAAATAAAAATTACCCCTGAACCCGTGGGCTTACCCTTTGCGGCTTCCTTGGTAAGAGTAAATTCCCTTCCCCTGTCGCTGGGCAAAAATTTGTAGAACTTAGGCAAAAGCCTGAAGGTAACAAGAAATCCAATGTAAAGCGCAAGTACAATAAGCACTGCATAGGACTGCAAAAGCCTTGCCGGTCCCCAGTATTGCTGTAAAAATCCACCCAGATGGTAAATCATCAAAAACCCCTCAACTTTTCATGTATTAAAGAAAAGTCTATCAAAAAAAACAAGTCTAGTAAAGTTACCATTTATGGATGCAGCAATTTATGGACTAATTCTATGGACGAAATTCTCTTTGTTCTACCATTGTACTCTTTGGCTTAATTCGACCGTCCATGCCTTTGCGCCACGGGCTTTGCGGGGTTTCGCCTTTCGGCTCCATTGCTGGGGTTCGACCCTTCGACTGCGCTCAGGGACCGCACCCCAGCAACGCGCTCTGCGCGCCCCTCCAATCCCGCGTAGGTCGCCTGGGAAAATCCATCCTTGGATTTTCCCAGGATTGCAGAATCGCTACGCAATTCTGCATGTTGCTAAGTCGCCATCCATGGCTTGATATTGCTTGGCAAGGATAGATAAAAATCCCTCCGTGGCTCTATATTGTTTGTCAAGGAAGAAAAACTCGTTCCCTGCACTCGTAGCGCAGCATCAGGCGGCCTGTCGAAGGGAACATATCTTAAAAATACATTTGTAATAGGTCAAAAGCCGGGTTTTACAAAAAGCATGTCATTGCCGTGCTTGACACGGCAATCTATCCTCCACAACGAAGTTTCCTGTGAGCCCGCTAATTACATTTTTTGAAACAAAAAGGCATCTTTATAAAAACTCAAAATTGAAGGGATTGTTCATATACTCGACAAACACGGAAAAGCAGCTGTCGTTTCTTTTATGAAAGGAACTAACTGTCGTTTGTTGCGGTTAGAATTACATAGCGGCCACTCTCGCTAAAACCTTTCAGTTCTAGTTTAAGGACATGCGTTAAAAATGTCAAGTTTACCATTTATTGCCAAAATCCCTCCCTCCGTGGCTCGGTATTGATTGGCAAGGAAGAGAAATCCATCCATGGATTTTTTGAATGTTTGCAGAATCGCTGCGCAACTCTGCATGTTGCTAAGTCGCCCTCCGTGGCTCTATATTGTTTGTCAAGAACGAGAATACCTTCACTGCCTTTTAGAGTAATTGACACGATAAAATATTATAATATAAAAAAATAATTGGAAAATTCCCTTGCTGTATATACGTTTTTTGTGTATACTATAAGTAGAAAAGACGGGAATTTTGTTGTAAGAAACGTATCCCGCATGGCAGTATAGTTACTGGCATTTGTTATATTATAAAGAATGTTTAAAAATTGCTCTTTGTTTGGAGTTTTTTTATAGTCTATGCCAAATTGTAGTGCAAGAGAACTTTCCCTGGTTTAGGGTTAGACCGAAATTTTTGAGATTTTAGATATTCTGTGGCGTTGAAAGTAAGAGCCTTCAACATGGTTTCGGTTTGTTTTTGTTATTGCCGATTTATTATTTTCACGATGGATTAAGGAGATTCATGTGAAGCGTTTTTTTAAATAGGCACTAAGATAGTGCCGGAGGTGTACAATGTACACTTTTAGAAATTTAATAGCCAGGTTAAAGGCTATCAATTTTGGTGTTTCAAGGAATGGTAACCTTGGACGTAATTATGCTGAATATGAAGGTACAGGACAGGCTGCTGTAAACCACTTGCTTGAAACAAAAAGCGGTCAGGTTAGAGGCGCATTTTTTAGGTATGATACCGGTCCCATCGATATTGTCTGGGGCAAGGTCACTGATCCGATAAAGCATACAGGGTATGGTATTGCCCATATACTCGACAAACACGGAAAAGCAGCCGTTGATGCAATTGAAAGTATAATCACTAGAGGAACCATGAAAAGAGCTACAGATAAAAAGCAAAAAATCATAAACGGAAAATGGGTACTAATCTTAAGCACCGAATTTTGGGGAAAAGAAAGGCATGTCGTTATTTCATGCTTCGATAAGGATGCTAACAAATAATAATTAGCTAATACTTTAGCGACAGTTACAAGTAGATTCATTCTTCTGTAACTGTCGTTTCTTTTATGAAAGGAACTAACCTGACCGTTGACGCGGTTAGAATTACATAGCGGCCACTCTCGCTAAAACCTTTCGCTTGCATATTAAGGAATATCGTTAAAAATGTCAAGTTTACCATTTATTCGCGCGGAAGGGTTGAATACCCCGCCCCTTGGGGCGGAATAAGGGTATTCAACCCTGACTGCAATACCTTTTAAGAACAACGCACACCTCGTTGGTTCGCGTAAGGATGTTTTGATACAGGGGGATTCGTTTTATGAGGAACTCATACCCCGTAGCTTGCTGCGGGGTGCGTTGATTGACAAAATCCCTCCCTCCGTGACAAAGAATCCAAAAAGTATTATTGTAAACTCATGGCAGGCGAAAGTAAGGAATACATCATAGAAGGCTCAATCAGCAAGGGCATTATAAAGTTTATGCTTCCCATCATGCTTGGAATGTTTTTCCAGCAGC
Organism: Treponema sp. UBA3662; assembly: GCA_002373205.1. Classification (GTDB taxonomy): domain Bacteria; phylum Spirochaetota; class Spirochaetia; order Treponematales; family Treponemataceae; genus Treponema_D. The sequence goes on along the minus strand of DFJV01000037.1, from coordinate 8,251 downwards.
TCTACAACACTGTGGATGCCGTAGTCGTGGGACGCTTTGTTGGCAAAGAAGCTTTGGCGGCGGTAGGCGGCGGAACCATGTTCTTTGTAAACCTTCTAATAGGCTTTTGCGGAGGGCTTGCAAATGGCGCTTCCATCATCATCTCCCAATTCTTTGGTGCAAAAAACGACCGCTGTGTTTCCTCTTCCGTCCACACCTTTGTAATTCTTTCTATATTATTGGGGTTTGCCGTAACCCTGGTCGGTGTCTTTGGGTCTGGTTTTGCCCTAAACCTAATCAAAACCCCAAAGGAAATTTTTGACAACGCAATCATATACCTAAGGATTTATTTTCTTGGAATCATCCCCATGTTCTTGTACAACACCGGTGCAAGCATTCTCCGTGCTACCGGGGACTCCAAAACTCCATTCTGGGTGCTTGTTGCGGCCTGCTTTGTAAATATAAACCTGGACTGCTTCTTTGTGGCTGTCCTGAACCTTGGTGTTGCAGGTGTTGCCTATGCCACAATAATCTCTGAAGCCGTAAGCATGGTCATAATTTTTATTCCCCTTGTGCGCACAAGTGAAGTCTACCGCCTGGAATTTTCAAAACTAAAGCCGGACTATTCACTTCTTGCCAAAATGGTTAGGCTTGGGGTTCCGTCCGGTGTCTATTCAATGATGTACACCTTTTCCAACCTAATAATGATGTCTTTTGTAAACGCCTTTCCCACCACCACCATTGCCGCCTGGACCGCATGGGGAAAGCTAGATGCGCTTTTCTGGATGACCGTTTCTTCCATGGGCATGGCCTTAAGCACCTTTTCCGGCCAGAACTACGGGGCAAAAAAATACGACCGCATAAAAAAGTCTGCCTGGCGGGGGCTTTTAATAATGTGGGCAATTACGCTTGTAATCGTAATCATCTTCCGCCTCTTTGGAAGGTTCTTCTACGGCCTTTTCATTCCGGGAGAAAAAGAAGTAATAGAAATGGGCTTTAAGATTCTACTCTTCCTTACACCAGCTCTCTTCCTTTATGTACCAAGCGAAATCTTTTCTGGAATCATAGGCGGTGTGGGAAAGACCTACGTTTCCATGATAGTTACCGTCTTTGGAATCTGCGGAACAAGAATGATCTGGCTCTTCTCCTGCTGCCGAGGAACAGACGACTTCTTTAAAGTAATAACCTGCTACCCAATTTCCTGGCTAATAAGCGGCCTAATATTCTTTGCCTATTTTATGAGCAAACGCTGGGCCCGGTGATTTTATTTTAATAATGAATAGAAAGCAATTTTCCAAATTTCTTCTTGTATAAGGAATCTGGGAAACTGATTTGACTGGACGCGCAACACAAATCAGTTTCCCATGTTTTTATAGGGCAAAATTTGTAAAAGTGTAGTATAATAGAAGAAAGGAGAATTTTATGGATAAGATTGAAGAACTTCAGAAATATGTGGACGAGGCTAAGAACATAGTTTTTTTTGGAGGTGCTGGGGTTTCTACGGAAAGCGGCATCCCGGACTTTAGGAGCGTGGACGGGCTCTATAACCAGAAGTGGGACTATCCGCCGGAAGAAATTCTTAGCTCTACTTTTTTTTATTCAAACCCAAAGGAATTCTACCGCTTTTACCGCGAAAAAATCCTTGTGGAAGGAATAAAGCCTAATGCGGCCCACCTTAAGCTTGCGGAACTGGAACAGAAGGGGAAGCTTTCTGCGGTAATCACCCAGAACATAGACGGTTTGCACCAGGCGGCTGGAAGCAAGAACGTTCTTGAGCTGCACGGTAGCACTCTGCGCAACCACTGCCCCAGGTGCGGTGCCTTTTACGACATTGACTACATGATTAAGCACAAGGACAGCCACGGCCTACCCATCTGCAAGACTTCTGGCTGCGAAACGGTCATAAAGCCGGACGTTGTCCTCTACGGAGAGAATCTTGACGAAGACGTTATCTCAAAAACGCTTTCTGCCCTAAGGGAAGCAGACCTTCTGATAATCGGCGGAACATCCCTTACCGTCTACCCTGCGGCTGGCTTTGTCCGCGCCTACACAGGAGACCGCCTTGTTCTGATTAACCGCGACGCAACCACATCCGACTCAATAGCAAGCCTTGTAATCCACGACAGCATAGGCAAGGTTCTTTCGCAGATAAGAGCCTAGGGGGCAATAGTTTTCTGCTAAAAAAATCCCGCAAACTCAACTTGAATTTGCGGGTTATGAAAGTCGGATTTGAAGTTTTACACAGTTCCTAAGATTTTTGCCTTTTGAACGGTAAACTCTTCTTTTGTAAGCAGTCCTTTTTCTACCAGTGCCGCAAGCTTTTCTATTTGGGCGGTTACATCCTCTGTTGTTTCCGGCAGGGCAGGGGGAGTGGAGGTTTTGGGAAGAGACCTTGTAGTTCCGCTGCTGTTCCTAAATTCGTTTTCAGTGCGGTTGAATACTTCTTCTATTGCCTTTTTTACCGTATCTTTTTGGTAGAAATAAAACACGATAGGGATAAGCCAACAAATCCATGTGAAAAGTCCTGCAATCAAGAATACCCAGAACCAACCTGACGGTTTGTACTCGACGGAAGCAACCACAAGCGTCTCACCATCTTTTTCCTTTGCCTCCACAATTGTCTTGTCTGACCGGTTGATTGAGCCAAAGGTCGCGTTTATTGACTCAACCGTGAGCGTTGTGCCGTTATGTTCTACTTTGTTTGCTGTTTTCCTAAAGGAATCTTCAAGAAAACTTAAGACTTGGCTATGGGAAGCCTGTGTTGAAAATCTTCTGCTGACATCAAAATTCATTTTTTACTCCTTGATTTTTTAGCCCAACAATTTTGCTTTTTGAGCGTCAAATTCTTCTTTTGTAAGCAACCCTTTTTCTACCAGAGCTGCAAGTTTTTCTATTTTAGTTGCGACATCTTCGTGGTTTGTTGCATCTTCTGTTTTTGTTGGTGTTGAATTTATTGCAGAAGACGATGTTGCTGTTGCTTCGGACAGAAGACCTGCAGCTTTTAAAGCCTGTGTTTGTTCTTCTCCTTCAACTGCGTAACCTTCCGCAAGCTTTTTCTTGATAAAGTTAAAGAAATAATTCTGGTTATAATAGATGTTAAGAAAAATACTGGCGGCAAGAAAGATAACACAGGCTGGAATAGAAACTGTAACAATTGCGCAGGAAAGAAACATTGCAAAAAAGATAATATAAGCTATTGCAACGTCTTTCCATTGAACTGGTTTTATATCGGCTGGTGGAAGCCCAAATTTTATTGCCAATAAAGCTCCCGGTATGCTAAGCTTTATCTTTTCCGGGCATTTTACAACAATGTCCCCGGATCCTTCTTTTTTTAATGTGATTTCAATTTGTTTAGCCATAAAAAATCCTTGACCTGCTAAAAAAAATAACCTGTCCAGAAAGATCTGCTTTTGAACAGGTTATTTTTTTGGGCTGCCTTTTCTTAGTTTTTAGCAGGTTCGCCCCACTGGTTTGCAGGACCGCTTTCTTTTGCAGTGAGAATCAACAAAATGATTGCGCCAACTAATGGAATAAGTGCTATCAAAAGCCATGTGCCGGGTTTGCCGATGTCGTGCAGACGGCGGATACAAAGCGAAATGTTTGGAATAATTGTTCCAAGGTAAAAGATTACCATCGCGACCATGTACGCTGTAAAAGAGATGTTTCCTACTACAAGTTGAAGCACAATATTTATTGCGGCGTTTGCCAATACCCACCACCAGTACTCGCTGCGTGTGGATCTGGCGGAAAAATTGGTGTAATTGTTAAAGAATAATTTGATTGCGTCAACAATACCGACATGCTGTGGACTCATAGAATCCTCCTAAGTTTTTATGATTTGCCCGCCACTGTAAAACGGTGATGGGAAAGATTTGGGGCGAACCCGAGAGAAGCGAGGGTTCGCCCCAAATGGGGTTTGTCAACCCCATTACCTACTGTACAGTAGGTAAAATTTTGCTTTGCAAAAAAGAATCGAATCAATCCTACGCGGGGAACTTCGTTGTAACCTACGCCCGATTGGAAGGGTGGCGTAGCCAGACCGCCGCATGGCGGGCCGGAGCGCGTAAGGCGCGTAGCCCTGGAAAGCGGGTGACGCATGGCACGTCCGGTCGGATTAGCCAAGAAATATTCTGGTAGAGCCTAAGAAAGTACCGTCCTGAAAAACTCCGTCCATAAAAATCAAAAAAAATGCCCATCTTGAAATTTTCCCTGTTTTTGCGTATTCTATGTGGATAATTAGTAACCGGGGGTTTTTTATGGGACTACGCTTATATAACACGATGGGACGCCAGATGCAGGAATTTGTGCCTATTAGGCCGGGTTTTTGCGGTTTTTACGGATGCGGGCCTACGGTTTACAATTATGCCCATATAGGAAATCTGCGTGCATACGTTTTTTTGGATACTCTTGACCGCACGCTTACGTTTCTTGGCTACGACAAAAAGCACGTGATGAACATAACGGACGTTGGCCACCTTACCGGTGATGCTGATGACGGCAAGGACAAGATGCTTAAGACTGCGGAGGAAAAGCACCAGTCAGTTCTGGAAGTTGCAAAATTCTATACGGATGCCTTTCTTTCGGACATTGACGCGCTGAATATCCGCCGCCCGGACGTAATTTGCAAAGCTACCGAGCACATTCCGGAGATGATTGAGCTTATAAAGCGCATTGAAGCCAACGGCCACACCTACATGGCTGGTGGAAACCTTTACTATGACGTTTCTACTTACCCGGACTACGGTAAGCTTGCCGGAATTGACGTAAACGACCTTAAGGCAGGTGCCCGCATAGAGGTTGACCCAAACAAGCGCAGCCCCTACGACTTTGTGCTTTGGTTTACAAAGAGCAAGTTTGAAAATCAGGCTTTGACTTGGGATTCCCCCTGGGGAAGAGGCTACCCCGGCTGGCATATTGAATGTTCTGCAATGAGCATGAAGTACCTTGGCGAGCATTTTGACATTCACACTGGCGGTATTGATCATGTGCCTATTCATCATACTAACGAAATAGCCCAGAGTGAAGGTGCTACTGGCAAAAAGTGGGTAAACTACTGGTTGCACAATGAATTCCTTGTTATTGCAAAGCCCAAGGCTTCCGCTTCCTCTGATGGCAGTTCCGCTTCCGGTGAGGGTGGTGCAGAGGCTGCCAAGATGAGCAAGTCCAGCGGTAACTTTTTGCGCCTTCAGTCGTTAATAGATAAGGGCTTTAGTCCGCTTGACTACCGCTTCTTCCTTTTGGGAGGCCATTACAGAAAGCAGCTTTACTTTAGCTTTGATGCCATGGAAAGCGCAAAGAACGCAAGGATGGCTCTTGTTAACCGCGTGGCAAAGCTTGTAAAGCAGGCTGGTGGCAATATTGGCGAAACGGCTAGCGAAAATGCCTGTGAAAAAGAATATGCAAAGGGGCAGGCCGCATCTTTGGAAGGCCTTTCTTCTTCAGCGGCAGAACTGCTTACAAAATTTAGGGAAGATTTAGAGAACGACCTTGGTACACCGGCAGCTTTGAGCCGCGTTCAAAAAGCAGTTAAGGATTCTTCCCTAAGCCCTTCAGAGGCACTGGAACTTGTGGGACGCATGGACAGCGTGCTTGGTCTTGGCCTTTTGAAGAGCGCAAAAGAGGCACTGCAGGCACAGGCGGCTTCCTTGTCTTCCGCTTCTTCTTCTGCGGTGGCAGGCAGCGCGGTAAGCCACGAGGGTGACAGCGAAGCCGCAGAGATAGACGCTTTGGTTGCGGCCAGAGTTCAGGCTAAGAAGGACAAGAACTTTGCAGAGGCGGACAGAATCCGCGATGAGCTTACGGCAAGGGGCATTGTTGTTACGGACACACCCAACGGCCCTGTCTGGGAGCGCAAAAAATGAGTTTTGTGCAGTTTTGGCTTGCAAGCATTATTTTTGCGGCCAAGCTGTAACTTACAAGAGGCTAGGATGTTTAATAGTAAAGAGGGTTCGGCGGGGCAGATAAACTGTTCTGATCCGCAGGACTTTAGAAAAGTATATAACGCCACAATGCAGCTTTTGTTCAAGGTGTCTTTCCGCATCGTGAATGATGAAGAAGCTGCCGAAGATTTAGTACACGACTCATACATCAAGGCGAACGAAAAAAAGCTTGTGTTCCCTTCAATGGATGACGCAAAGTTCTGGCTTATACGCGTGGTAAAGAATGCATCGCTCAACTATGCAAAACGCAAGGTACGCGAGGCAAAGGCCTACCACAAGGTTCTGTACGAAAACAGGCAGCACATGGATTCAGGCGAGACAGAGCTTCTTAAGGCAGAGGCCATAGAGAAGACAAAGGAAGCCCTGAACCTCTTGCCCGACAAGCTAAAGGAAGTGCTTGTGCTGCGTGAGTACGGAGAAATGAACTACAAGGAAATAGGGCAGGCGCTTGGAATTACGGAAGGAAACGTAAAGGTCCGTGTGTTCCGCGCCCGCGAACAGCTTGCTAAAATAATAGGAGAAGATGATGTCTACCTGTCCTGATTATGATATTCATTCAATTTACCTCGACGGCGAACTGCCAATGGCATACCTTGCGAAATACGAGGAACACGTAGCTTCTTGCCCGGACTGCAAGGCAAAACTGGAAAAGCTCCGTAAGCTGCACAAGGTTTTTGCCCAGGATTCTGCCAACATAGAATTTGGCAAAGACCGCATGGAAGCTTCATGGGAAAAGCTGGAATCCAAGCTTAAGTTTACAAGGACAATCGACACAAAGCCCGCAAAGAACTTTACGACTGCAAAGAAGATGAGCTACTTTGTTGCGGGAATTGCCGCCGCCGCTGTATTGGGCATAGTGCTTCCTTTTGGTCGCGGAAAAACCGTTCAGGTGCAGGATTTCCAGCCGGTAGCAAGGACTTCTTTGGCAACACCAGCTTCCACTGTTTCCTTGGGTTCCATGCAAGCTGACCCGGCAAACCTTGGAGAAGTTCAGATTCAGTCACTTTTGGGAGAGGACGCATACTTGGAGCACGCTTCGCAGGGACAGGCATCGTTTAACGGTAACTTTACCTCCATGCCAACTTCCGCCTATGTTAGAAACGCTTCTGGAACTGGCGCTTACCCGGCAACTTATGATGTGTTCACACCGCTTCCGGAAGAAGTTATTTCCGAAGAGCAGAAAAAGACAAAGGGCTTTAACTTTAAGTTCTATTCTCCCTTTGCAAACATCTCCCTGGAAATAGGGAGCGGAAATTGAAGTCCCTTAAATTATACCTTCAACTCCTCAAGAAATACCCGTTGGCGCGCATACTTACGCTGGCGGGAATTCTTGTTTTATTCTTTGCATTTTCAAGCTTTGCAAGACGCAGTTCAAGAAAAAAGCCGCAGATCCTTTCCATTGCCCCACCGGTAAGTTCACCCGGAGAGACGGTAACAATCCACGGTGAAAATTTTGGAAGCGAGCGTGCAGACTCTTTCGTAGAGATTGCAGGTTCCCGCATAACATCTTCAGGCTATGTTGGCTGGACCGACAAACAAATACGCATCGTTCTTCCGCAAACAGTGGAAGACGGTCTTGTTACGGTTCAGACTTATGCAGGAAAGTCAAACCCTTCTTTCTTTGCAAGGCAAGCCGGTATTCCTGTTGCAGTCCGCCAGAACCCAAGGACTTCTCTGCCAATAATAAGAAGCGTAGAGCCGGAAAAGGCAGAACCTGGCGAAACAATCGTAATTACGGGTGCAAACTTTGGCAATGTGCGCGCCTCTTCCCAGGTTTATTTTTCTGCAAACCGTTCTTTTTCAAACGCATCGGCTGCACAAAGAAGCACAAGCCAGGGCGGGGTTTACATTTCTGCCAACGAAATGGACTTTGACTATGAATATTGGAGCGACAGCGAGCTACATGTGCGTGTCCCGGACGGAGCCGCATCAGGTCCAATCTATGTTCAGACCGCAAACGGAATGAGCCACAACCAGCTTTTTACGGTTGAATACAAAGCAGGAAGAAGTTCATATTCCTCCAGCAGGACTTATGTTGTTCAGGTTAACGCAGACATAGAAAACCGCGGTCAGGGTCAGGATTCAAGGATTACCCTTTACATTCCGCGTCCCCCGGTATGCGCATCACAGCCTGTTGCAAACATAACGGAGGTAAGCCCGGAGCCTCTTATCAAGAACGACATCCACGACATTATCCAGCAGATAGACATAAGCGGTGGCAACGGAAGCAAGCAGCGCTTTAGCCAGGTTTTTGCAGTAGAAGTCTATGCCGTTACAAGCGGAATAGACAGCAGGCAGGTTAAGCGCTATTCGGACAGGCAGAGGCTTTTGTA
>DFJV01000089.1 GCA_002373205.1 Treponema sp. UBA3662 | reverse complement strand
GCCAGCTTGTTCAGAAACTTGGTCGTGAGCCAACAGACGAAGAGATTGCGGAACAGCTTTCTTGGCCAGTTACCCGCGTAAAGCAGGTTAAGAACGTTGCCCGTGAGCCTATTTCTCTTGAAACACCTATCGGCGAGGAAGAGGACAGCTCTTTGGGCGATTTTATCGAGGACAAGGAAGTCGAAAATCCTGCAATCCAGACTTCCTACAAGCTGCTTCAGGAAAAGCTGAAGGATGTTTTGAGCACCTTGCCAAAGAGGGAGCAGGAAGTCCTAAAGATGAGGTTTGGCCTGGACGACGGTTATTCACTCACGCTGGAAGAAGTGGGTCTTTACTTTGAGGTTACAAGGGAAAGAATCCGCCAGATCGAGGCAAAGGCTTTGCGCCGGCTCCGCCACCCGAGAAGGGCTTCTGGTCTTAGGGATTATATTGACACTTGATTTTTATTTGCAAGGCAGCCTTTGGAAAGCGTAATTTTTAGAGGTTGCCCTGTATGTAGTAGACATAACAAAAAAAATGCTATATATTTTTAGAACTTAAGCGTAAGGGGTTGTTGACAATGCAAATATCCGACATACTGGACAAACTGGAATCTTTGCAGAATGTGCTTGTTGAGAAGTATGATATCGAAGCAAAGATGGAAGACTTGCCTAAATCACTCATAGGCAGTACGGAAAGCCTTGAACAGTTCAAAAAAGAATATATCGAGAAAAATGCGGAATATGAATCCGAAAAGGCAAAGGTAACGGCTTTGAAGCTGGAACTTGACGAGGCTGTAAAAGCCCGCGAGGCCGGTGAAAAGGGTATGGATGCAATAGACACCCACCGTGAGTACGACATTTTGAGCAACCAGATTAAGGAAGCTCAGAACAAGGAAAATTCTTTGCGCAAGGAATTGGCAAAAGAAGAGAAAATCCTTGCTGAACAAAATGAAAACCTTAAAAGCGAAGAAGAGCTTATTGCGGCTACCGAAAAGGATGTCGCGGAATCCAAGGCCAGTATTGATCAGGAAATGAATGCTTATAATGCTCAGCTTAAGGATTTGGAAAAGCAGGAGTCAGAGCATTCTAAAGAAATAGACCCTGAGATTTTGTTTAAATTCCAGAGAATCATCATGCGCAACCGCAAGGGTATTGTTCCTGTACGCGGAAACGTCTGCGACGGATGCCACATGATTTTGCCTGCTCAGTTTGCAAATGAAGTTCGCCGCGGTGACAAGATTCTTTTCTGCCCATATTGCAGCAGAATCCTTCGTTACGAAGAAGACGACGGAGTTGAATCAACATACTTCTCTATGGATGAAGCCGGAAGCCTTGCAGATTTGGATGACGAAGACTTGCTTGATGAAGATCAGGAAGGATTGGAACTGGATTCTGACGGTGACGGAGAAGATAGGGGAGACGACGACAAGTCCTCTATGGATTTTGAAGAGTAAATTATTAAGGATATTTGGCCGCGCGGGCATGGCTTATGACAGTCAGCGTTCGTGAGGCAAAGTCCGGGCTCCGCCGGAAAAGATGCCGGGTAATAACCGGGCAGCATCAGTAAGCTGCAATGGCTTGTTCATTGTAAAGCACTGAGGCTGACAGAAAGTGCTTCAGAAAATAACCGCCCCAAAAGGGTAAGGGTGAAAAGGCAGGGTAAGAGCCTACCGCGTAGTTGGTAACAAATACGGCATAAGCAAACCTCATCTGGAGCAAGATCAAGTATGCGGTTTGGTTTTCCGGACTTACACCGCGGGTAGATCGCTGGAGGCGGCGGGTAACTGCCGTTGCGGATAGATGGCCAAACGGGAAAGAGGGTGGCAACACATTCTTTCTGCGTACCAGAACCCGGCTTACTGTATCCTTTTTTGTTGGGTGGAGAAAATATGCGGTGGGTGCACAATAGAAAGAAAAACATTGAGCGGCAAAAAAATAAATTGGTCATTCGCATATTGCTATGCCTTCTTGTTATTGCAGCCATTACAGCGCTTTCCATATTCGTCTATAAATTCATTCATTCAAAAGTCCACAATTCAAATTCAATTGCAGCCCTGTACGACAACTGGGAAAAATACGACTACCAAAGGGTTTATGAAATTTCTACCGCCATTTTGGCAGACAAGCCTCTAAATACCACTGCAAGAATATTTCATGGGTACAGTTCATTCTTCTTGGCAGTTTCGCAGACTGATAATTCTGTAACCGAAAACTACTTGAAGGATGCCCAGAAAAGCCTTCGTATTGCCCTTCAGAATGCGGATGAAGATAAGAGGGGGCAGCTTGAGTATATGCTGGGAAGAACCTATTACTACAAGGACACTTCTTCAAACTACCAGTATTATGCGGATCTTGCCATAAAATACCTGCTTTTGGCCCAGGAGCACGGTTATTCTTCTGATGATATAGCAGAGTGCCTTGGCCTTTCGTATGCCGCTCTTGGAGAAACGCAAAAGAGTATAGAGGCTTTTGGGGAGGCACTTCTTGTCCGCGAGTCGGATACGCTTCTTCTTGCCATTGCTGAACAGTACTATAAAATCGGCAACATGGCCAACGCAAAGGCATATTTGTTCCGCGTTAGGGACCTTACCAAAAACGAAGACCTGATTCTGCGCACTTCCTTCCTGCTGGGGGAAATTTTTGTTGAGGAAAATGATCTGGAAGCCGCAGAAAAAGAATTTCGTTCAATTTTGCAAAAAAACGAAAATTCTGCTGACGCGCATTACGGTCTTGGTGTATTATATGAAAAACAGGGTGATAATGCTAAGGCTCGTGCCCAGTGGCGCCGGGTACTAAGAATTCAGCCTAATCATGAAGGGGCATTGAAAAAAATGTCCGATTTATGATAAACTTTGTAGCAGCATAAAGTTTATTGCATTATAATTGTAAATAGATTCCGGGAGGAAATTTATAAATGGGATTTTTGGATACTTTTACGACAGATATAGGTATTGATCTTGGTACCTGTAATACTTTGATTTATGTCCGCGGACAGGGAATTGTTATTGATGAACCTTCCGTTGTTGCCGTTGAAAAGGGTACAGGACGTGTAGTGGCTGTAGGTGCCGAGGCTAAGCGTATGCTTTGGAAGACCCCAGGCAACATTGTGGCAATCAGACCGTTGGCAGACGGTGTTATTTCCGACAGCGATTCTACGGAAAAGATGATAAAGTACTTCATCTCAAAGATTGTTCCGCGCCACCATCTCTTTAAGTCAACAAGAATGAAGATTGGTATTCCTTCTTGCATCACCCAGGTTGAACGCGATGCCGTTATGGCCGCAGCCCTCCGTGCAGGTGCAAAGGAAGTTGAAGTTATAGAAGAAAGTCTTGCCGCTGCAATCGGTGCACAGATCCCGATTTATGAGCCAGCCGGTCACATGGTTTGCGACATTGGCGGTGGAACTACGGAAGTTTCCGTTATTTCTTTGGGCGGTATGGTAATCACAAGCTCTATCCGCACAGGTGGCAATGAATTTGACGAAGCCATCATCAAGCACGTGCGCCAGGTTCACAACCTTATCATTGGCCAGCAGACAGCAGAACGCCTTAAGATAGAAATTGGAAACGCATCTGCTGATAAGAACATAGAAAAAATGGAAATTAAGGGTACAGATGCAATTACCGGTCTTCCACGCCGTCTTGAAGTTGATTCTGTAGAAGTCCGCGAGGCTCTTAAGGAACCTGTTACAAAAATCATCGAAGAAATAAAGAAGACTCTTGGCCGCACACCGCCGGAGCTTAATGCTGATATCATTGAGCGCGGTTTGGTCATGACAGGTGGTGGCTCCATGCTCAAAGGCTTGCAGAAGCTTATCTCCAGGGAGACAGGTGTACCCGTTATCCTTGTAGAAAAGCCGCTTGAGTGCGTGGCAGTAGGTGCGGGACAGGCATTTGAACTGTTCAAGGATATGTCTTCCAGCCGTTCAGTATACGACAACCTTAACAACTAGAGATTATGAAAATAAGAACGCCTTTTCGTTTTAAGCTTAGCGAAATTCTTCTTGTTGTCATGATTTTGACCAGCGGAATTATGCTCAGTTTTTCTGCGGGCGGCTTCCTTGTTGATTTTGGCAAGATTGGCTTTTCAATAATGAGCACGATGCAGAAAGGGGTTAGTTTCCTTTCTGACGGAGTGTCTAATGCCTTTACGTCAATCAAGGACATGACGCAGATGAAGAAGGAGTATCAGGCCCTTAAGGAAAGACTTAAGGACTATGAATACCTTCAGAGAAGCAATACGGAAATTCGCCGTGAAAACGACCGTCTTAGGGAACAGTTGGACTTTTCTAAGGATCTCTCTTACAAGAATATCCCTGCGCAAATAATTGGCCATGATCCTGACAGCCTTTATTCTGGCATTACCATTAACAAGGGTGCCAGAAACGGCATAAGAAAAGGAATGCCTGTTATTGCCATTCAGAATGGAAACATAGGTGTTGTGGGTAAAATTGTAACCGTTGGAATGGGGACAAGCCTTATAATACCTATATATGATTCTCAGTTCAATATTTCCACAAGGGTACAGACTAGCAGGGATTTGGGTATTACCAAGGGGTCCGGCTTTTCTGACCTGCCTCTTAGCATGGGCTACATAAGAAAGAGCTCCTTTTCTGATTTGCATGAGGGCGACGTGGTTGTAACTTCCGGTGAAAACGGAAACTACATAAGCAACGTTCCTGTTGGCCGCATCTCAAAGATAAAAGTGGTTGATTATGACAATTCCCTGGATATTGAGCTTGAGCCTATAGTTGATTTCCCGCGTCTGGAAAATGTACTTGTGGTGGATCAGACCGAGTTGAATGAAGCAGTTGCAACTCCCGTTGGAGTAAAGGAAGAGGGCAATGATTAAATCAATTTCAATAAGTGCGGTTATTTTGCTTTGCTGTGCCCTTATAGAATCAGCCATACTTTCCAATATAGCTTTTTTAAGGGCTGTTCCTGACTTGAGCCTGATATGCGTGCTTTATTTTTCTTTGCACAACGGCCGCGTCTCGGGAGAATGCACAGGATTCATCTCCGGCCTTTTTATTGACTTTCTTAGCGCCGCTCCTTTTGGGCTCAACTGCCTGTTCAGGACCGTGCTTGGTTATCTTGGCGGTGTGTTTACAAAAACCTTCAATACAGATGGAATTATAATACCGGCTGTACTGGGCTTCTGTGCAACAATAATAAAGTGTCTCTTGATTCTGTTCATAGCATTTTTGTTTCCCTCGTCAGTTGTCAAGTACAATCCGTTTTCCATGATGTTCCTCTTTGAACTTTGTGCGAATACGGTTCTTACTCCAGTGGTGTTTAAGATTCTTGGAATTTTCAAGAATATAGTTGTGTTGAATCCGGAGAATGTAATCTAATGCAGAATAATGAATTCCAAAACATGGGAGATGATTCGCCCAAAAAAAATATAAAAATTGCCTTTCTGACGGTTTTTATCGCGGTGGTTTTTGGAATTTACGTTTTAAAGCTCTTTTCTCTGCAGATAATTGAAAGCTACCGCTACAAGGACCGTTCGGAGCGTATTTCAAAGCAGGAGACTGTAATTCCTGCTCAGCGCGGGGAAATTTATGAGCGTGAAGCCCTTGTTCCCCTTGCCAGCAACTCCGACTCATTTGCTGTGAACGTTGTTCCTGGCGAGATCCCGAGGGAGCTTTATGACACCGTAATCACCCGCCTTGCAGGGTACATTGGTGTTCCACGCAAGGTAATCGATGCAAAGATAAAGTCAAGGTCTGACTATTCCTCTTATGAAATAAAGACCAACGTTTCTTTTGACGTAATTAGCAATATTGCAGAAAACATAACGGAGCTTCCCGGAGTTTCCTGGAGAAACAAGCCTGTCCGCACATACATTGGAATGGGTTCCATAAGCCACATACTTGGATACGTAGGCAACATAACCGAAGACGAGTACAAGCGTATGTTCAATGAGGGCTACAAAAAGAACTCCGTTATTGGTAAGGCTGGAATTGAGCGCCAGTATGACAGCTACCTGCAGGGAATAGAAGGCAAGGAAGTTCGCACAAAGGATGCCCGCGGCCGTATTCTTGATTCAGTTCCCCAGATTACGCCTCCGCAGACCGGAAAAAAACTGGTTCTTACCATAGACAACAGGATTCAGGAGCTTGCAGAGAAGACACTCGGTGAGCGCGTAGGGGCTGTAGTAGTGCTTCGTCCTTCCAACGGAGAAATACTGGCTATGGTTTCGTATCCATATTACAACGCAAACATTTTCTCTACTGATGAATATGCGGCAGAATACAACCGCCTTACGACCAGCCCCAACTCTCCTATGCTGAACAGGGCCGTAAATGCTACCTATCCGCCGGCTTCTACATTCAAAACGATTATGACCACCGCAGTCCTTAGCGAAAGGGCATTTCCCCCGGATCGCTATATACGCTGCACAGGAAAGATAGAAATTGGTGACAGAGTGTACCACTGCCACAACCTTGCAGGTCACGGTCTTCTGGACTTGAAGGGTGGTCTTGCCCACTCATGCGACGTTTATTATTGGGTTATAGGTCTTGAACACCTTGGCGTAAACAAAATAGCCCACTATGCAAAGGAATTTGGCTTTGGACAGAGCCTTGAAGTTGACTTGCCGTCCCAGTCTTCAGGCTTTGTGCCAACACCTGAATGGAAGCAGCGCCGTTGGAGGCAGAACTGGTATGACGGTGACACAATTAACATTTCAATCGGTCAGGGAGATACACTTGTAACCCCCTTGCATGTTGCCAACATGATGGCAATGGTTTGCAACAGCGGAGTAATATACAAGCCCCATCTTTTAAAGGAAATCCGCAACCCCGTTACAGACGAGGTGGAAAAGGTGGTTGAAAGGGAAGTGTTGCACGAGTCAACAATAGAAAAGAATGTTTGGCGGCAGGTTCAGTATGACCTTCGCTACGTTATAACAAACGGTTCCGCACAAATTCCTCTGACCAACAGGTACATACAGCTGGCGGGAAAAACTGGTACGGCAGAGCTTGACAAGTACAAATACTCAAACGACAAGCGCCACTGGCACTCCTGGATGATTGCCTATGCCCCGTTTAATGCGCCCGTTGAAGAGCAGATAGTTGTTGCTACGATTGTTGAGGCCGTAAACGAATGGGAATGGTGGGCTCCCTATGCGACAAACATCATAATTCAAGGTATATTCAAAAACCAGACTTACGAAGAGGCTATAAAGACTCTTGGCTTTGAATATGTTCCAAAGAACAGGGGAAGGGCCGAATAATGAAGCTGAAAATTTTTGAAAAGTTTGATTATCTGTTGATGATTTGCGTCCTCTTTTTAGGCGTGCTTGGCATTCTTTTCCTATATTCTGCGGGCGTAAATTCGGACGGGGTTCTTGAGTCTTATGAATACAAGAGGCAGATAATCTGGGTTTCCATAGGTTTTTCCCTTATGTGCCTTTTGGCCATGCTAGATTACAGAAAGTATGAGCGCTATGCCCTTGCCGGCTATGTTGCCATGATTGTTATTTTGCTATACGTAAGGCTTTTTGGAAAGACCGTAAAGGGTGCAAAAAGCTGGATAGGTATAGGCAGTCTTGGAATTCAGCCGTCGGAATTCTGCAAGGTGCTTTTTATAATGTATCTGGCAAGATATTTAAAGCGTTCTTCCAAGGAACAGCCGCTTGTGCGCTTTTTAAAGGCGGCTATACTTATGTTTGTTCCAGTGGGACTTATTCTTTTGCAGCCTGACTTGGGAACTTCGAGCGTATTCATACCGGTATTTCTTTTTATGTGCTTTATGGCGAACATACCCCTCCGCTATATAGTCATAATCATTGTTGCCGGTTTTCTGACCATAATACTTACGGTTCTTCCTGCTTACCAGGAAAAAATCCTAAAGCGGTCGGTCCGTTTTATTACAATAATATCCAATACAAAATTCCGCATACTGATGGTCTTCTGTACTGCAATTATAACCATAATTGGAGCCCTGGGACAGATTATATTCAAAAAGCGTTACTATTACTGGATTTCCATTATATTTGGTGTCCTTATGGTTTCTTTGGTACTAGCTACCATGGCAGGTAAAGTTCTTAAGCAATATCAGATGATGCGCCTTATCATCTTTATGGATCCATACTGCGACCCACGCGATTCTGGCTGGAACATCATCCAGTCCATGACGGCAATCGGTTCCGGTGGATTCTGGGGGCAGGGCTTCTTGGACGGTATACAGAGCCACCGCGGCTTCTTGCCGGAACAAAAGACGGACTTTATATTCAGCATTATGTCTGAAGAATCCGGCTTTATTGGTGGAATGCTTCTCTTTGCGGCCTTCTTTATCATCATGATACGCATAATCCATGTTCTTAAGACAACTACGAATACATACGGTTTCTTTATTAGCGCCGGCATTTTGGGCATGATTTTCTTCCACTTTATTGTAAATGTTGGCATGGTAATGGGAATAATGCCCATCACAGGTATTCCTCTGCCTTTCCTTTCTTACGGTGGTTCAGCCCTAATTACAAACATGGCAGCCATGGGAATCCTGATGAGCATTAACTCCCGCAGACTGGATTTTACTGTTACAGCGACATGATTTTAGTAAACGCCTTAGAGAAATTTGGTTCAAAGCTGAATACCGTGCAGTCTCCTTCCCGCTACTTGGGGGGAGAGTACGGCAGCCTTATAAAGCCTCACGTAAAAAATGATTCCTTGTTTAACGTTGCGGTTGCATTCCCTGATTTGTACGAAATTGGCATGTCCAACATGGCAATAAAAATCATCTGCAACGGATTGAATAAATCTGAAAATATTCGCGCTGAACTTGTCTTTGCACCAGACACCGACTTTGAGCAGCTTCTTAAGGAAACAGATACGCCACTTTATACCTTGGGAACAGGAATGCCTCTTTGCTCTACGGATGTACTGGCTTTTTCAATAGGATATGAGCTTGGAGCAACCGAGCTTCTTGCAGTGCTTGAAAACGGAAAAGTGCCGCTTTTGGCTTCCGAAAGGGGGGATTGTGACCCGATTGTTCTTGCTGGTGGCTGCGGTGTAACAAATCCGGCTCCCCTGAGCGATTTTGTTGACGCATTTATGATTGGTGAAGCGGAGGCTGGTCTTTTTGAGCTGATAGAAGAACTTGCCCTGCTTAAGAAAAATGGTGCGTCCAGAAGTGAAAAGCTTGAGCTAATAAAATCCAAGCCCTTTATGTGGACAAGGGACCAGCTGCATTCAAAAGGTAAGGTTACAAGGCGGGCGGTACAGGAAAACTTTGGCAAGGTGGAAGCTGTGCCTTCTGTTTTTCCGCTACCAATGGTAAAACCTGTCCAGGATCATGGGGTGGTGGAGATTATGAGAGGCTGTCCAAACGGCTGCCGCTTCTGCCATGCGGGAATTTACTACAGGCCTTCAAGGGTAAAGAATTTAAAATACATAATTGACGAAATAGACAGTCTTGTTTTTGATGCCGGCTACCGTGAAATTAGCCTTAATTCGTTAAGTTCTGCGGATTTTCCAGATATTGGCCGTCTGTTAGACATTCTTAATGAGCGCTACAAGGGCTACAATGTGTCTTTCCAGCTGCCGTCACTAAAAGTAAACAGCATGTCCCTGCCGGTCTTGGAAAAGATTTCCACGGTAAGAAGAAGCGGACTTACTTTTGCGGTGGAAACACCCGACGAAATGTGGCAGCTTAGCCTTAACAAAGAAGTGTATTCAACCCACCTTGAAGAAATTATCCGGGAAGCAAAGGCCAAGGGCTGGAGTAGTGCAAAATTCTACTTTATGGTGGGGCTTCCTTTGGGTGACTATTTTACCGACAGTTCTGGGGGAGATGAATACGAAGCGGGGCTTGAAGGTAGCGAAGAGAGGGCGATTGCAGATTTTTTGATTGACATACAGTCCCGTACCAGAATCCAGTGCAATGTGAACGTTGGTGTTTTTATTCCAAAACCCCATACTCCTTATCAGTGGGTAAGACAGATAGACCCCAAAAAAGCAGAAAAGAAGATTGACTATATTTTTAAGCGGCTACCTAGGGGTAAATTCAAGATGGGAAGGCATAATTTTGACGCTACAATTCTTGAAGGACTCTTAAGCCGTGGTGATGAGCGGGTGGGCCCTCTGATTCTTGAAGCCTTTAAAAAGGGAGTGCGCCTTGACGCTTGGGATGAGCATCTTAGGCAGAATATGCCATTGTGGGATGAAGCTTTTGCAGCTGCAGGATGGGACGTGAAGGGTTGGATTTTTAGGAACTGGGACACAGAAGAAGAGCTTCCTTGGGACGGAGTTAGCCTTGGTCCTGCAAAGAATTTCTATAAAAGGGAATGGCAGAAGTCTTTTGAACACGTGCTTACAGCAAGGTGCCAACATTCCTGTAGCCATCCTTGCGGAGTTTGTAATAATAAAGTAGACGTATACGAAATAAACTTGGAAGAATTTTTCTTAGGTAGTCTACAAAATAAGACAGTTGTAAGGCCTAAAGTATATCCTGAGAGCAATATTCCTGTTTTGTACAGGGTTGTCTTTTATTTTACAAGGGCTTTTGGCGGGGAATTTACCGCCTATCTTTCCCAGGTCGAAATTTTCCACAAGGCTATTTTGCGGAGCGGCCTGCCTTTTGTCTATTCCTCTGGCTTTAACCCTCTGCCGCGTATTGAATTCTGTTCAGCCATGGGGCTTGGAATTCTGTCTTACGAGGAAGTTGCATCCTGCCTTTTGTACGAGGATATTCCCCAGGAGAAGGTTATGGAAGTGATGAACTCTGTGCTGCCTCCGTTTTTTAAGCTTACCCAGGTTATGGTTTTTCCTGTTACGACTATGCGAAAGAGGGAGGCTCTTAGCCAGGGAGTGTGGGGCGGAGAATACCGCTATAAGTTTAAGGATGCTTTCAGCCGCGATGAGTTTCTTACTTCCCAACAGGCGGCACCTTTTGTTGGTGGGGAGTCATTTTCTTCTATAAATAAGTCTGATGACCTCCATGCCTTTACGGTAAGGCTTCCTGTGAGCGACAAGAAGTTTAGGGCGGCTATTGAAGAATGGTCCGGAAAAAAGTGGTACGAGGTTACGGATGCGGAAAAAATCCATACTCTTGCCAAGGGGGCTATTCAGGGCTGGACTGCAAGGGACGAGGAAAACTGGCGTAATGACAGCAAGAACTTTGTAAAGGATGATACCCTGGGTGGCTCTGAAAATGAGATAACTTCTTTTATGGAGCTTTATTCCAGGATTGCAAAGGTGAATGCCGAGCTTATAGTCAAAAAGCAGGCTCTTGATGAACACAGGGCGGAATTCTACAAGGAACATCCCGACGTGCTTAAAAAACACCAGGCGGAAGATGAAGCCAAGGACAGAAAAAAGAATGAAAATAAAAATTAAGGTTATTTTTATAATTGTACTGCCCATGCTTTTTATGTCAATGAGCGCCTGTTCTGAAAATTCTGTCACTGCCAAAGGAAAGCTGCTGTTTGGCAAAACTTTTACTAACGCAAGGACCCGTATGCTGGACAAGCTTACAAGCGAAGAAGAAAAAATGAATGCTGAATATGCGGAAAAAATAGCTACTGCCGTGAATTCTGGAGACCGTGGTGCCCTAAAGGCTTTGTTTTCGGACAAGTCAATTTCTTCTATAAGAAACCTTGACGATCAGATTGAGAGATTGTTTTCCTATTATAAGAGTGGCTTTGAGGAATACGAGCTGGCTTCCGGGGGCGAACGCATGTCCATGGAACGTGGAAAATGCGTGGAGCGTGAGCGTTCCTTCTGGATTTGCATTCCGTCAAAAGCGCAGTATAGCTCCAGAATCAGTGTTTGCTACAGGGACGTGTATGAGGCTGACCCGGGCAAGGTCGGTCTTGTCACGCTTAAAGTGAACGGAAACGATGCTGAACATAGCCTCAGGTTTTCCGTTGGCTATGAATGGAATAGTTACTATGATGATGCCCGCGACATGGCAGAAAGGCTTGTGGAGGCCTACGGAGCAGGTGATTTTTCTTCTCTTAGGGAGCTTTTTTCCAGGGATTTTGATGCTGCGGCCTTGGATGCCATAAGGCAAGGCATGGAGAAGTTTGAAGGCGAGCCTTTGAATGGCCAGGCGTTTACGGCATCCGGCAAGGAATATTACGACGGAAACTATGACATAAAGGTGGACTGGTATTCTGATGAAAGGATAAATGGCAATGCCGTTTTGGGCGAAAAAGTTCACGTGAATGTCTGGAACATAGTTACGGACAGGAAGAAAAAGTACAAGATGAGCTTTGAGATGCAGAGGTTTCCAAACCGTGAAGGCAGCGGCTCAAGCGGTTTTGCAATAACCAAATTTGATTTTTATGCTGAATGAAAGACTTGGGCTTGGTATGGCGGGTAGCGGTGCCATGCCTGTAATTAATGAGAATGGCATAAGTGGTATAAGATTTAGTAGACAGAATACACATTATATGATGTTATATATGTCGTTCTTTTACAAGGCTTTTTCTTATTGGAGCCGGAGGCCGGAGTCCTACGCCCGATTGTAAGGGTTGCCGCAAGGCAAGACCGCCGTATGGCGGGCCGGAGCGCGTGAGGCGCGGAGCCCTGGAAAGCGGGTGACGATTTGGCACTGGCAGCCGGTTTTAGCCAAGGAACTATATGGTAGAGCGTTAAAGGTTACCGTCCAAAAGACTATGATTTAAAATACTGTCTGTAAAATTATACATCTTTATAAAGTTTATAGCTTTTGTTGTTATTTCTTCTTGCCAATATCCAAAGTTACTCCTTATACTGTTTTTATGAGATTTGGAATGTCTTTACAGGACTAATACAGTTGCTCCAGTTTTTCCTTTATGAATTCGCTTTTGCTTTTTAGGTCTATTGCCCCGGTTTGGAGCAGCAGGCGGTTGGGCTTTTGGGGGTCGAGTTTTATGCGGCTGGAGTTTGCCTTTATGAGCTTTAAGAGCTTGTCTATGCTGATTTTTGCAACTTCGCCGAATTCGATTGTGGCAAGGCCCTTCTTTTCCTTTAGGGAGGTTATGGAAAGCTTGTTGCAGAGTATGCGGATTTTTGCAAGGCAAAGCAGGCTGTTTACTTCGTCCGGTAATGGGCCAAAGCGGTCAAAAAGTTCTGCCATGACGGTGTTGAGCTCTTCGTCCGAGCCTACGGATGCTATGCGCTTGTACATTTCCATTTTTGTCTGGGCTTCCGTGATGTAGCTGTCCGGTATGAAGCCTGAATATTCAAGTTCGAGCAGGACTTCCTGTGGAGCGTGCCAGTCGCTGTTGGAAAGCCTTTCTATGGCGTT
Organism: Treponema sp. UBA3662; assembly: GCA_002373205.1. Taxonomy (GTDB): domain Bacteria; phylum Spirochaetota; class Spirochaetia; order Treponematales; family Treponemataceae; genus Treponema_D. The sequence continues at coordinate 5,491 of DFJV01000089.1, read as the reverse complement.
GTTTAAAAGCGTAAGGTACATTTCAAAGCCTACCGCATAGACTTCCCCGCTCTGATCCCTTCCCAAAAGGTTTCCCGCACCTCTAATTTCCATGTCTTTCATGGCGATTTTGAATCCTGAGCCAAGTTCCGTAAAGTCTGAGATTACCTGAAGCCTTTTCATTGCAACTTCGCTTAGCGCCTTGTTTTCCGGGTAAAAAAGGTAGGCATAGGCCTTTCTGTCGCTTCGGCCAACCCTTCCCCTTAGCTGGTAAAGCTGGCTTACTCCGTACATGTCTGCCCGGTCTATGATGATTGTGTTTACGTTGGGGATGTCTATGCCGTTTTCTATTATTGTTGTGGCTACCAGGATATGGAAGGCACCCATCTTGAAGCGGCGGAATTTGTCGTCAAGCTCTTCGCTGGTCATCTGGCCGTGGGCAACTTCTATCATCATCTCTGGAACTATGTGCTCCAGCCGGATTCTTGTTTCTTCTAGGGATTCCACCCGGTTGTGGAGGTAGAAGACCTGTCCGCCCCGCTCCGTTTCGCGTCTTATTGCAAGGGCAACCTTTTCGTCCGAGAATGGCTCGATTGCGGTTTCTATGCTCTGCCTGTTCTGTGGCGGTGTTGTTAAAAGTGACATGTCCCTTATTTTTAGGATGCTCATGTGCAGGGTGCGCGGAATTGGTGTTGCGCTTAGGGCAAGGCAGTCTATGTTTGTTTTTATTACCTTTAGCTTTTCCTTGTCTTTTACGCCGAATCTCTGTTCCTCGTCTATTATCATAAGTCCAAGGTCTTTGAAGACTACATCTTTCTGCAGGATTTTGTGGGTGCCGATTAGAATGTCTACCTGCCCTTCCCTTAGCTTTTGGAGGGTTTTCTTTTGCTCTGCCGGGGGGACAAAGCGCGAAAGCTGGGCGATTTGCACAGGGAAGTTCTTGAAGCGTTCCTTGCAGTTTTCGTAGTGCTGTTCCGCAAGGATTGTTGTTGGGGCAAGGAATGCCACCTGCTTGCCTCCCATAACAGCCTTGAAAGCGGCCCTCATTGCTATTTCTGTCTTTCCGTAGCCGACGTCTCCGCAGACAAGACGGTCCATTGGAACTGCTTTTTCCATGTCTGCCTTTATATCCTGGGTTGCGGCAAACTGGTCAGGGGTGTCTTCGTAGGGGAATGCCGCCTCAAATGCCGACTGCCACTCGCCGTCTTTTGGGAAAGGATAGCCTCTTGAAGCCGTTCGCTTTGAATAAAGGTCTATTAGCTTGTGGGCAATTTCCTCTACCTTTTGCTGGACTTTTGCCTTTCTTGCGCTCCAGCTCTTGGAGCCTATCATGTCCAGCCGGGGCTTTTCATTTTCGCTTCCAATGTAGCGCTGGACCATGTTCACCTGCTCTATTGGAACGAAGGCAAATTCCTCCCCTGCATATTCAAGCTTTATGTAGTCGCGCTCGGTTCCCATAGCCTTTACGCGCTCAATTCCCTTGAAAAGGCCTATTCCGTAGTTTACGTGGACAACGTAGTCGCCAGGGTTAAGTTCCACGAATGTGTCTATAGGCTTGGATTTTCCCTTGCGCAGCGATTTTGGGGCTGTCCTTTTGTTGCCGAATATCTGGTTCTGCTGTATTACAAGGATTTTTTCATCTGCGACGGAGAAGCCTTCCGTGATTGCGGCAGGGATTACGTGTACCGGGAAAAGGGACCTGTCTTGCACTTCCAGGTAGTCTTTTACGACTTCCTTGATGCGAAGGGACTGGTTTGAGTTGTCTGCAAAGATAAAGATGTGCCAGCCTTCATTCTGCAGGCTCGTCAATTGTTCCTTAAAGTAGTTTATGTTGCCAAAGAAGCTCTGGGAAACTTCGCAGTTTACGCTTATCTCCGTCTTGCCCTTTTCTTCGAGTGTGTCCAGGGTGCGGAACATGATGCTTTTTTGGTGCATATATATAGAAGAAAATTCAAAAAGCATTGCCTCTGGCGGGAATACCGGTAGCTGCTGCCTTGCCTGCCTGTAGGAAACCGTGTATTCGTTCATGATTAGCTTGTCTGCGTTCAGTATTCTGTCAAAGTCGTAGTAGAAAACTGTTGTGTTGCTTTTGATGTAGTCAAGTACGCTGTATTTTTTGTCCCACAAAAGGCCGTAGAAAAGCTCTTCCCCCTCGCTCTGGCGGTTAACGGCAAGTTCTGTAAGAATCCTTTCCTTTTCTTTTCTGGATTCTTCTGTAAATGCAAGGTGAATGCCCTTTTCTGCATGGTTTGCGCTAGTGCTTGTGTCTGGAGATAAAGCGGCTTCGCTACCCTCTTCCTTTTGTTCTGTTTTTTTTGTGGCAAGCCCTTTTCTTTGAGCGTCAAAAGCTGCATAGTCGTTGGAAATGCCCTCTTTGTCTGCCTTTTCAAGTATCTGCTCAAGGCGGGAGGCAAGTTGGTCAGTCCAGACAACTTCTTTCATTGGGTAAATTAAGAGTGAATCAATGTTTGTCTTTGATGACTGGGTTTCCGTATCAAAAGTCTTGATTTGGCCGATTGTGTCAAAGTCAAATACCAGGCGGTGGCCGCTCTCTTCTCCCGGCATGAAGATGTCCATTACCTCTCCGCGGAGGGCAAATTCTCCCCTTGTGGTAACACGGGGAACCCTTATGTAGCCCGCATCCGAAAGCTTTTGGCTTAGCTTTCCAGGCTCAATTTCCTGGCCTTTTCTTAGTGTGAATACAAGTTCCCTAAAATATGATGGCGGTGGCAGGGGGGTAAAAAATGCCCTTTGCGTTATGATGAAGATTCTTGGCTTTTGATTTTTTTTGTTGCCGGTAGCAAGTTTTGCAAGAGTTCCTGCCCTTATTCCGAATACAGCCGAACCTTTTGCCGCAGGTCGGTAAGGTAGCATTTCCCAGCCCGGAAGCTGAAGGAGTTCTGCCTTGTCGCCAAGTAGCGTTTCCAGGTCTGTCTCGCATTCATCCGCTTCCTTTTTTGTGGGAACGACAATCACAAAGTCTTCCTGGGTGGAAGAAAATTTTCCTTCAAACTGCTCCTCGTGGATCCTGTCTACCCGGCGGCGCTCCATGTAGCGGGAGATGAAGAATGAATTTAGGGAGCCTTTGCAGCCTGTTATGTCTGCCGGAAATGTAACATCCGAGTCGGCAATTGTGTTTACTGCTTGTGAAAGAGCTTTCCAAGAAGCCAAAAGAGGCATAAGATTTTCAGAAACTGTATTTGCAGATAATGAATTTTCCATAATATTCCGATAATATAAAAAATAGGTTTAACCTTGGGGGGTTAGTAGTGAAACGTACACTGTTAGCAATTATAGCTTTTTTTATGATTTTTGCCCAGACTTTGACGGCACAAAATTATTCTGCAGAAGGGGAAAATGACCTAAAAAATGTAGAAGTCTCCATTAAATTTTCCGAAAGGACTATGTATCATCCGGGGGATGCAGAGGGCAACCCTGTAAAAGTGCATATCACCCTTATGAACAAAAGTTCCAAGACCCAGCGCTTTAAGCTTGCGGAAGACCGCATGTTCAGCGTGGATTTCCGTGCCTTTAACATAAAGAACACACAGCTTGGACAGACTGATTTGCTCAGGGAAAAACGCACCACGAACAAGACAGTCTATTATAGGGAAATTTCGCTTGAGCCCCAGGAAGAGTATTCTTTTGTTGAAAACCTTAAGGAATACCTTAACATTACGGAGCCTTCAATTTACTATGTTGAACTGAATTTCTATCCTGAACTTTACCGCAATGGTGAGCAGTCAATTCATTCAAACAGGCTTACTCTTGAAGTTAAGCCCTCCCCGACTGCCGCATCTTCTTCCATGATTCCTGTAAAGGAAAATACTGGAGCACTTCTTGAACGCCAGGAAATTGGCCCGGACAAGGTTGTTGAGCAGACTATTATTGCCCGCCAGAATGAACTTTGGGACCAGTTCTTCCTCTATATGGATTTGGAGGAATTGCTTAAGGATAACCAGAGCCTTAACCGCCGCTACAACAATTCAAGTGCGGCAGAAAGAAACGATATGCTCAATGAATTCAAGGCCGAGCTTATGCAGAGCCGCATTTGCAAAGACATTGTTACAAAGCCAGTAAAATTTGAGATTAAGAGCACAAATTACGACCCCAACGAAGGTACCGTAAAAGTTGAAGAGTGGTTTGAATACGATAAGTATCAGGAAAAGAAGCTCTACACCTACTACGTGCGCCAGAGAGACGGTATTTGGCAGATTTACAGATACACCGTAACAATTCTTGAAAAGCAATAAGATTGATGGCACGATAGATGGCAAAATCATCAACCAAGGCTAAATATTTTTGTGAAAACTGCGGATCTGAGGTGGCGGCAAATGCCCGCTGCTGCCCCAGGTGCGGCAAGTTTTTCTCTTCCGTCCGCTGCCCTTCTTGCGGTCACATGGGAACCGTTCATGACTTTAAATTTGGATGCCCTGTGTGCCACTATGCTATGACAGAGGATGACATAAACGGAACTTCCGGTGGTGGAGAAAAAAGTAGCCGGGGGGCACGCAGTAAAAAGAGTAAGTCTAAGGTAAAAAGTAGGTCCAGCCATTCGTTTGCACCAGGAAAGATTCTTGGGGATGATGTTCCTGCCTGGCTTTTTATTGTTAGCGTAATAGTCCTTATAGGAATACTTGCCCTTGTTGTTTACAGATGTCAATAGAACGGTTGACATTTTTGCATAATTCTAATACAATAATTATACTTTGTTTTGAAGTATTGCCCGGATGGTGGAATTGGTAGACACGCTAGTTTCAGGTACTAGAGCCTTCACGGGTGTGCAAGTTCAAGTCTTGTTCCGGGCAACGGCGGTTCTATATAGAACCGCTTTTTTTATGAACAAGACGGCACGTTGCTACGCACTTGCTAGCAACGTGTGTTCCGGGCATATGCAGTCTCATAAAGAGACTGCTTTTTTTATAACAAGAATCCACTCCGCTACGCCTTGCTTGCGGCGTGTGTTCCGGGCACGTAGCGTTTTCTTATATAGAACGGCTTTTTTTAGCAAGAATCCACGTTACTGCCGTACCTGCTTGCAATATGTATCTGGGCGGCTAGGGGCTGTTCAAAAAGTTCAAAAAATGTCATTATCGTCTTATGTTTACATGCACCACTGGCATGGGAGAGGAAACAAAAAAATGAAAAAAACTATAGCAAACGTTATATTATATTTGTTAGCATTTCTATTAATAATCAGTTTTCCTTATTTCATAAATAAATTAATTAAAATTGAACAGTATACACATGTTTCAAATTATGACATAAACGGAAATAAAGTTTATTCATGTGATGGAATAAATACTAATAAAAATTATTGGAAGTATAATGAGAAAAATCAAATCCTCGAATATAAAAGTGTAATGGAGTCTGCAGTCGGAAAAGAAATCTATTTGGTAAGTTATGAATATGAAAATAATAAGCTTATAAAAACAATTCATAAAAGCACAGAAAAAATTGATAATGAAGATTATAATATTTTATATATGTATGATGAGAATGGATTGAAAAT
>DFJV01000129.1 GCA_002373205.1 Treponema sp. UBA3662 | reverse complement strand
ACAGTTGTAATGTCATAAGTTTCTATGTGGTAGATTACGTCCGGCAGCGCATCCAATGCTTCCTGTATTGTAAAGTGAACTTCGTGGTGAACGGTGCCAATGTAGTCTGCTGCCTTCTTTGCGGCAACAAGGTCCGGGGAACCTTCAAGTCCTACCGCAAATGAGTGCAGCTGCGGCCACCATGCGCTTTCCTTGCTGTCTGACTCTACGCGCTTCTTGCTGTATTTTTGCGTAACAGCCGCAATGATGGAACTGTCAAGGCCTCCGCTCAAAAGAACCCCATAAGGAACGTCGCTCATAAGCTGGGCCTTTACGGCAGACTCAAGACCGTTGCGTAGCTTTTCTATTACACTGGGGTTGATAACTTCTCCCTTGTCGTCTGTAGCACGCGCAGAATTTTTTACTACGTCGTAAGATTCCCATGAACGGTGGTACCAACGTACAGGCTTTCCTTCTTTTGAATACAAGTAGCAGCCGTTGGGAAATTCTTCGATTGTCTGACAGTCCCCTTCCAAGGCCTTTAGCTCGCTTGCAATATAGTAGCGTCCTGCTTTGTCCCAACCCTGGTAGAGCGGAATTACGCCAATTTCATCGCGGCCAATAAGGTAGGTGTCATCTTCGCTGTCGTAAAGTGCAAATGCAAATATTCCGGAAAGCTTTTCTATCATTGCGGAAAAGTTTCCGGCGCTTTTGAATTTTTTGTAAAGAGGTATTATAACTTCGCAGTCGCTTTGAGTCCTGAACTTGTATGAAGACGCAAATTCTTCGCGGAGCTTTTTGTGGTTGTAGATTTCTCCGTTTACCGCAAGGATGATTTTTTCGTCATCGCTTACGAGCGGCTGCTTTCCGCTAAGGGGGTCAACGATTGCAAGTCTCTCGTGGCTTAGAATTGCATTTTCTCCTGTATACACTCCGCTCCAGTCAGGACCTCTGTGCCTTATCCTCTTGCTCATCTCCAAAATCTGTGAGCGCAGTTCTTCCTTTAGACCTTCTGCAAGCGGTTGGCTTCCGCTATTTAAATCAAATGCTCCAACAAAACCACACATAAAAACCTCCTTATCTGTTTTCCTTTAAGAATAATTCTGCTTCGTTTTCTTCGCCTGCCGTTGAATAGAAATACGGTGTTTCCGCATTGAATTCTCCGGCACAGGTGTCTACCATTTTGAAGCTTGTAGGTTTGTATATAAAGGTGGGGGAAGTCCGCTTGAAACTTCGCGCTTCTGCGCTCGTTGCGAATACCCCCTCGATGGGGGAAGTCTCCCCCTGCGGCCGCACTTCGTTGCGTCCTACCCCCTCTGCGGGGCTCGATTGCCGCCCCGCAACGCCCTGCGCTTCCATCTTGCAAATCTTTTCAAGTTTCCACAAGAACCATTCGTCTATTTTGGTAATCTTGTGAATTTCTTCCACACTCAAAAGACCTCGCTTTAGAGCCTGGTAAATTGCAAAGATTCTCTGGTCGGTACACTGGTGCACACGGTCGCGTATTTTTTCATCCCCCTCTTTTGCAAATGAAGGAAGGTTCAAATCTTTTACGCCAACTTCAAGTCCCCTGCATGCTTTTAGGATTGCCTCTTCAAAATTCTGTCCTATTGCCATAACCTCGCCTGTTGCCTTCATCTGGGTTCCAAGCTTTCTTGCTGCGTAAACAAATTTGTCAAAGGGGAACTTTGGCATTTTTACTACAACGTAATCAAGCACTGGTTCAAAGCATGCCTTTGTTTTTTTTGTAACAAAGTTTTGAATCTCGTCCAGGGTAAAGCCAACCGCAATAAGGGCTGCAACCTTTGCAATGGGGTATCCTGTTGCCTTACTTGCAAGTGCGGACGAGCGGCTTACCCTTGGGTTAACTTCTATAACCGCGTATTCAAAGCTGTCGGGGTTAAGGGCAAACTGGCAGTTGCAGCCGCCTTCAATTTCTAGTGCGCTTATGATGTTTAGTGCCGCGCTTCTTAGCATCTGGTATTCTTTGTCTGCAAGCGTTACAGTCGGAGCTATTACAATGGAGTCTCCCGTGTGAACGCCAACCGGGTCAAAGTTTTCCATTGAACAGACCGTGATGACGTTTGCGTTTGCATCCCTCATTACCTCAAACTCTATTTCTTTCCAGCCGCTTATGCATTTTTCTACAAGAATCTGGTGTATTGGTGAGCGGTGAAGACCGTTGTGGGCAATTTCGTCAAGCTCGCGGTCGTTTGCTACAATGCCGCCTCCTGTTCCACCAAGAGTGAATGCCGGGCGTATGATTGCAGGAAAGCCAATCGTGTTGTGAACAAAGTCCACCGCATCTTCGTAACTTGTAACAACCTTTGACGGAATGCAGGGTTCACCTATGGCTTCCATTGTATCCTTGAACATCTGGCGGTCTTCTGCCTTGTCTATTGTTTCAGGTCTTGCTCCAAGAAGCTGCACATTGTGAGATGCAAGAAATCCTGACTTTGCAAGTTCCATGCTAAGAGTAAGGCCTGTCTGACCGCCCAGTGTTGAAAGCAGGGAGTCCGGCTTTTCTTTTTCTATGATTCTTTTTAGTGTTGGCAGTGTGAGCGGTTCAAGGTAAATCTCGTCTGCCATGGAGCGGTCCGTCATAAGGGTTGCCGGGTTTGAATTTACAAGGCAGACTTCAAGTCCAAGCTGCTTTAGTGCCTTGCAGGCCTGGTTACCCGCATAGTCAAATTCTGCAGCCTGTCCTATTACGATTGGACCTGAACCTATAATCATGACTTTATGAATGTTCTTATTTAACGGCATCTTATCATCTCCAAAAATTTGTCAAACAAAAAGTTTGTGTCGTGGGGGCCACCGCAAGCTTCCGGGTGGAACTGTACGCTGAATGCTGGAATGTCCGTGTATGTAATGCCTTCTACGGTTCCGTCGTTTACGTTAAAAAAGCTCATCTTTGCATATTGGGGCAGCGATGAATTTTCTACCGCATAGCCGTGGTTCTGGCTTGTGATGTAGACACGGTTTGTTGCCGTGTCTTTAACAGGATGGTTTCCTCCGCGGTGTCCGTATTTTAGCTTGCATGTTTTGCAGCCGCGGGCAAGGGCAAGCATCTGGTGGCCAAGGCAGATTCCAAAGATTGGAATGGAATGGCCTGTTTTGTTGTGCTCACAAATTTTTTTTATTTCTTCTATAATTGTTATGTTTTCTGTAGGGTCTCCAGGACCGTTGCTTAGCATGATTCCGTCTGGATTTAATGAAAGAATTTTTTCTGCGCTTGTGTTGTATGGAAGGACCGTTACCTGTGCGCCTCGTTTTTCAAGTTCCCGCTTTATGTTTGCCTTTGCGCCAAAGTCCCAAAGTAAAATATGGGGGGCGTTGCGGGGGGCGTCCCCCGCAGAGGGGGTAGGTGGAAATGAGCGAAGCGAATTGGAGCCGAGGGGGAGACTTCCCCCATCTGAATTAAGCTGGACGCTTTCTACTGCATGCTCTATTTTGTAGTCCCGGATTTTTTGTAATATAGAAGAATCTACAGGAGGCTGTGCATGAGTGGAAAAATCTTTGGCAGCTTTTCCGCTAACAATCATTCCGTTCATAACGCCGCTTTCACGAAGTTTTTTTGTAAGGGAGCGGGTGTCTATTCCAGAGATTCCGATTATTTCCTGTTCTTTTAGAAAAGAGTCGAGAGTGGTCTGGCAGCGGAAATTGGATGGCAGGTTGCAAAGTTCATGGACTATGTAGCCTCGTACACATGAGCGGGGGCTTTCGTAGTCTTCCGGTATAACGCCGTAGTTCCCGATGAGTGGGAATGTTTGGGTTACGATTTGACCGTAGTAGCTTGGGTCGGTGAGGGTTTCAAGGTAGCCGGTCATTCCTGTTGTAAAGACGGTTTCGCCAATGGTGGAGCCTGTTGCCCCGATTGGGCTTCCCGTAAAAACTGTTCCGTCTGCAAGAATCAAATAAGCTTTTTCCATAGTTAACGTACTTCCAATGAACAAAAAAAAGGTGCTCATTCCATCTGGCGGCAATAATTCCACCATCTCGAATAAGCACCTTTGCTTGTTTTATATTTGTTATAGAACTTTAGGCCATTTGTGTCAAGAACCCTATTTTTGCTAAAGAGGGAAATCAGTTTTGTGTTTCGCTCCCAGGCAAATCTGTCTGAAAAGCCGCGGTGTCGCGGAATAGGTAATTAAACTCGCTGCGCTCGTTCCGCTCCAATGCGGTTTTTCAGACAGATTTCCCTTCCGCTGCGCACAAAACTGATTTCCCTTTTTTTACCACTTGATTTTTGTGTAAAAAAATAATTTGCTAAAATAATTGGTAAAATATTTAAGAAAAATCTTGACATTTTTTTTTGTAAGCGGTATAACAAAATTAACAAACGGCAATGAGGTCGCAGGAATGGTGTTTCTGCGGCCTTTTTGTTTTTTATGCGTCATCCTAAGGCGGGTGGGCATAATATTAAAACCATATACAAAGCTGACAATCGTCGATTGCAGTTTATTCCATAAAGGCAAAGGTGCCGCAATTTTTTTTGGAGGACGCTCCAGAAATCTTTGCGGCATTTTTGTTTTAAAGCGAATGTTTTGGAGGAAAAAAAGATGGACGAAGTTACACCAATTTTTGGCGAAAACGTTTTTAATGAAACGGTTATGAAAGCTCGCTTGCCTAAGGAAACTTACAAACAGCTTATGAAAACTATTGAGGGCGGAGAAAAACTTGACGCTTCTGTTGCTACAGTTGTTGCAAATGCAATGAAAGACTGGGCCATTGAAAAAGGCGCAACTCATTTTACTCACTGGTTCCAGCCGCTTACAGGCATTACTGCGGAAAAGCACGACAGCTTTATTACTCCTACAAGCGACGGAAAAGTTATAATGGAGTTCAGCGGTAAGGAACTTGTTCAGGGTGAACCTGATGCTTCTTCTTTCCCAAGCGGAGGGATCCGTGCAACATTCGAAGCCCGCGGTTATACAGCATGGGACCCAACATCTTACGCATTTATTAAAGACGGTACACTTTGTATTCCAACTGCATTCTGCTCTTACACAGGAGAAGCACTTGACAAAAAGACTCCGCTCCTACGTTCAATGCAGGCAATCAGCAAGCAGGCAGTCCGTGTCCTAAAACTCTTTGAAGGAAACGAGGACGTTACTTTTGTAAAGACAACAGTTGGCCCTGAACAGGAATACTTCCTTGTGGACAAGAGCGTTTACGACAAGCGCGAAGACCTTATCTATACAGGCCGCACTTTGTTTGGTGCAAAGGCTCCCAAGGGGCAGGAACTTGAAGATCACTACTTTGGTATGATTAAGCCCCGCGTTCAGGCCTTTATGAAAGACTTGAACAAAGAGCTTTGGAAGCTTGGCATTCTTGCAAAGACAGAACACAACGAAGTTGCCCCTGCTCAGCACGAGCTTGCCCCAATCTTCTCTACAACAAACCTTGCCTGTGACCATAACCAGCTTACAATGGAAATGATGCGCAAGGTTGCCGCAAAACACGGAATGGTTTGTCTCTTGCACGAAAAGCCATTCGCCGGTGTAAACGGAAGCGGTAAGCACAACAACTGGTCAATTTCCACAAACACGGGAAAGAACCTTCTTGACCCGGGCACAAGTCCTGACCAGAATGCACAGTTCCTTTTGTTCTTGTGCGCAATCATTAAGGCTGTTGACGAGTACCAGGACTTGCTCCGCATTTCTGTTGCGTCTGCCGGTAACGACCACCGTCTTGGAGCCAACGAGGCACCGCCAGCTATCATCTCCATCTTCCTTGGTGATGAACTTAGCGCAATTCTTGACAGCATAGAAAAAGGCGTTCCTTATGGAAAGCACGAAAAAGAAAAGATGCAGATTGGCGTTACTGTTCTTCCTGACTTTAACAAGGATACAACAGACCGCAACCGCACGTCTCCATTTGCATTTACAGGAAACAAGTTTGA
>DFJV01000176.1 GCA_002373205.1 Treponema sp. UBA3662 | reverse complement strand
CAAAAAGTAAACCATGTGCGTATTATTGAATTCAATCAGAAATATTGATATTATGGAAGAATCTAGTGCTAGAAGGAATTATTATGGAAATTGAAAACTCTGTTAGCAAAGAACAGCTTGAAGAATGTGCAAAATATATTGACTACTGCCGCAAGGAAACGGCTGTGCGCCTTGTTGGCCAGACGGAAATCGTTGACGGTATTTTAACGGCGCTTATTGCAGGCGGTCACATTTTGCTGGAAGGTGTTCCAGGTTTGGCAAAGACTTTGGCAGTCCGCACTTTTGCGGAAGTTTCGGGGCTGGAATTCAAGAGGATTCAGTTTACGCCCGACCTTTTGCCTGCCGATGTTACGGGAACCTTAATCTACGAGCAGAACTCCGGCCGCTTTTTGGTTCGCAAGGGACCTGTCTTTACGAACATTGTGCTTGCAGACGAAATTAACCGTGCCCCGGCAAAGGTTCAGTCGGCACTTTTGGAGGCAATGGCAGAAAATCAGGTTACAATCGGCGAGACTTCATACAGGCTTCCAGACCCATTCTTTGTGCTTGCCACCCAGAACCCCATTGAGCAGGAAGGAACCTACAAGCTTCCAGAAGCAGAGCTTGACCGCTTTCTAATGAAAATCATCATTTCCTACCCCACTCCGGAAGAAGAAATTAAAATTGTTGCTTCAAACGGCAAATTTGTTGACACACCGGTTCGCAGGGTTTTTAGCCAGCAGATTTTGGCAAACTGCCGCCGCGCCGCAGAGGCAATTACCGCAGACGAAAAGATTCTTAGCTACATCGTAAGCATAATAAACGTAACCCGCCCGGATGCCACCCGCAAGAACGAAAAGCATTCGGCTTCTTCCAAGGGCAAGAACGACATCCTGCACTACATTTCATTCGGTGCAAGTCCAAGAGCAGGCATTGCACTTTTGCGCTGTGCAAAGGTTCAGGCCCTTTTTTCCGGCAGAAGCTTTGTGCTTCCCGATGACGTTCAGAAGGTTGCAAAGCAGGTTTTGCGCCACCGCCTGGTGCTCAACTACGAGGCTGCGGCAGATTCAATTACGGCAGACGACCTTATCGGCAAGATTATAGACCTTATGCCGGTTCCGTAATCCAAGGTCGGCTAACGTATGGACACGAACAAACTTTCCAACAAGGCAAGACTCCTCCACTTAAGCGCCCTTTCTCTTGCGCAGGGAATGAAAAGCGGTTCCTTTAAGTCTTTGTACCGCGGCCACGGTATAGAATTTGACGGTGTTCGCGAATATCTTCCCGGGGACGACGTGCGTTCAATAGACTGGAACGTAACCGCCCGCATGGGGCACCCCTACGTTAAGATGTACGAAGAGGAACGTGAGCTTGACGTGCTTGTAATTCTTGACGTTTCCGAGTCAATGAATTCCTATTCGGAAAACAAGTCAAAGCTTTTGACCGCACTGGAAGCGGCATCTTTAATTACACTTGCCTCTTACCAAAATGCAAGCCCGGTTGGCTGCGTAATTTTTGACGGCCAGATAAAATTTTCCTGCCCACCGCGCCCAGGTCTAAACCAGACCATGCTTCTGCTTTCCAACTTTGAAAAGAACGAGGCAGCCCCAAAGAGCGAGCAGACAAAGGGCTCTGTTTTGGACAACGCAATCAGGGGGGCTGGCCGCCTATTAAAGAAAAGGTCCCTTGTGATGATTTTTTCGGACTTTAGGACAGCCTCCTGGACTGAACCATTTGATGCCCTTTGCCAAAAGAATGACGTTGTTTGCGTACGCCTTGTAGATGCCTTTGACGAGAACCTGCCGGATGTTGGATCCGTGCGCTTTTCCGACCCAGAAACAGGGCTTAACCAGGTTTTGCCAACTTCCTCTTCAAACTTTAAGAGCCAGTGGAGGGACTTTAACTTTAACAGGGTGGAGCAATGGAAGCACGAATGCCTTAGAAGGGGTGGACTGCCGCTTCTTCTAAAAACTTCTGCCGATCCGCTTGCAGAACTGACAAGATTTTTTGCAGCGAGGGAAGTACAATGATTTCTTTTTTCCGCCACAAAGCCGTATTTGTTTTATTTCTATTTGCTGGAATTCTTTCTGCGGGAAAGCAGGCCTTTTGCGAGAATGCCCAGGATGAACTTGCCTCCCGGAATGCCTCGCTTAACCTTGCAATGGAAGACGTAAGCCAGATTCTTATTCCAAAGGAAGTTTACGTTGGCGACACAGCCGAACTGCGCTTTTCGTTTAACGCTCCGGTAGACCTTTTTGCCGGAGTGCCAGCAGAAAAAATCAACGACGGGGAGCTTTTGCTAAGCACGGAAAATCCCGCCTTTAAGATGCAGAACTACGACGTAAAGCAAATTTCCCTGCGGTTAATAGGAAGGACATACACGCTTTCCCTTGTTTTTGTGCCCTGGGTAACAGGAAGCATAAAGTTTCCGCCCTTTGACCTTAACGCGCTCATTCACAGCGAGACAAAGGTTTCCATTCCAGAGGAACTTGCAGACAAGCCCTTTGTAATAGAGCTCCAGAATGTGGAAGTTCTTTCTCTGGTAGAAAAATACGACGTTATTACGCTGCGTCCTCCGCTTCCGCCCAGCCTTCTTCCCGGAACAAACTACATCGTATGGTCATTAATCATTCTCTTGGTTCTTCTTATCTTTGCGGTAATATTCGTACTTGCAAAGTTCCCCATGCTTTCGGAAAAATTTTATTCCCTTAGCGACAGTCTTGCCCATGTAAAGAATGCAAGGCAGGCCAAGCACAAGATACGCGCACTTTTAAAGAAGAATTGCAGTGATGCTGAATTTGCCCAGCAGTGGCAGGCCATAACAAGAAAATATCTTTCCGCAAGGTTTTCAACGCCATTCAATTCAATTGCAACAAATTCCATTGCGAAAAGAATAATGAATGTTACGGGCAACTTTATGTCTGGCGAGCAGGAGGATTCAGTAATTTCCCTAACATCCCTCTTTACACGCACGGACTACATACGCTTTGCAAAGGACTCCATAGACAGCAAGCTTCTTCCTGCCGAGGAACACGAAGCCGCATTCTACCCCGGAGAAAAAGAAGTAATAGTAAAACTTACAATTACTGCTATTTCAAACCTTGAGGCAAATCCAAAAGGAGAGTTTGCACTATGATTTCTTTTGAAAATCCCGCCGCATTTTTTACGCTGCTTCTAATACCGGCGCTCTTCTTTTTGAGGGCACTAAAAATATTCACACCAATAACAATTCCGCTTACAATCAGCGACTGGAAAGGTTCAAAATTCAACTGGAACGACCCGGTAAGAAAAGCCTTTTCGCACATCTACCACTTTACGGCCCTTCTTGGCTTTATTTGTGCGGTTACGGCATGGGCATCCCCAATAGTTCACAAGCAGACAAAAGTCTATTCTTCAAGGGGAACGGACATTCTTTTTGTCTTGGACATAAGCCCTTCCATGGCGGCCCAAGACACACCAGGTGTTACCAGGCTAGAAATTGCAAAGTCAGCAATGGAAAGCATTATAAAGGCAAACTCAGGTGAAAGCGTTGGAATTGTGGAAATGGCAAAAGAAGCAGCCCTTGTTGTTCCGCCAACAATGAAAAAAGAAGCCTTTTTTGAAAAGCTAAAGACCATTGTTCCCGGCGAACTGGGCGACGGTACGGCCATAGGCACGGGAATAAGCTGTGCAGTATTCCACCTTGAATCTTCTGCGGCACCCAAAAAGTGCATTGTCCTTCTTACAGACGGAGAAAACAATTCCGGGGCAATCCATCCCTACACAGCAGCCCGCCTTGCAAAAGAAAAGAACATTTCGCTCTACGTGCTTGGTCTTGGAACAAAAGGCTCTGTCCCCATTAAATACGTTGACCCAAAAACAGGCCGTGAACAGTCGGGATTCCTTGACTCCAACTACAACACGCAGACCCTTTCCAAGATAGCAACGGAGGCAGGCGGAAAGTTTTACGAAACGGCAAACCTTCCGGCTTTGTCACAGGCAATAGACGTAATCATAAAAAATGAAAGCGTCGTACAAAGTTACCAAATCCACAACACGGACAAAAAGTATTACGTTCAGTTTTTGATGGCAACAACGATTCTTATGATTCTTACACTTTTCATAAGGGTTGGAATTCTGCGGGAGGTATTATGAATTTTGGAATTGAACACCCACAGGCATTGTACGCACTGCTTCTGCTGATTCCATGCCACTTTCAAATGAACAAAAGGTTCAAGCGGCTCATAAGGGAATTTTCTTCTGCAGAATCATCCGCTACGGCAAGAGAGCACCTTAGGAAAATAAAGACAAGGTTCACCCTTAGGATGATTTCCACACTTTGCGCTTGGGTTATGCTCATAGCCGCAATTGCAGGTTTTTACTGGGGCACCGTTTCCGTTCCTGTGCAAAAAAGCGGCAAGGAAGTTTCCTTTGTTTTTGACATTTCCTACAGTATGGAAGCAACCGATGCCCCCGGAGGAATGACACGCCTTGAGTCTGCGGCAAACTACGCAAGCGAACTATTGGACCACATGCAGAACGTTAGCGTTTCCGTAGTGCTTGCAAAGGGAGAGGCAACCGTAGCAATACCGGTAACAGAAGACTACAACGCAATACGCTCACTCCTCACTTCACTTTCTCCAAAGCTCATAACAAGCCCGGGGTCCAGCCTTGGCAACGGAATAAGGGCAGCCCTTTCTTCCTTCCCAAAGGAATCTTCCAGGGCATCCTTTATCTGGGTCTTTACCGACGGAGAAGAAACAGACTCTTCACTTGCCCAGGTCCTTTCCGAAACGGTTGACTACGGCATTCCAACCGCAATAATCGGTTTTGGTTCAGAGCACGAATCATCAGTTCTGGCTGGAGACGGAACAACTAGTGTTCAGACGGCACTCCGCTCCAAGCAGATTCAAAAGACAATAGAAAGTGTACAAAAGAAAGCCACCAAGCAAAAGTGGGCAAACCTTCCCCTGCTAATGTTTACAGACGCATCGGAAGTTGGTTCTGCCTACAAGCTTATGCAGTACATAAAGCCCAGCACGCCGCACCAGGACCCACACAACATGCAGGCCTCCAAAGAAAAGGCAGCAGACGCGTCTGTTGTTTACGAAGTTAAGAGCATACCGCGCAGCCCCATGTTCATAGGACTTGCAATCTTTTTCTTTGTGATTTCTTTTGTCTTCTGCGAATTCAACTCTCTGCCACAGTTTGCAAAAAATTCAGCCGCAAAAAAAGGAACGCTTTTGGCTTCCATTGTTTTTGCAGCCATGCTAACTTCATGCAGCGGAAAAGTTTCCAACGGAGCAAAAATCCTTGAAGGCCGCCTTGACTACAACCGCAAGGACTACCAGGGTGCCATAGCAAACTTTTTGGAAGCATACGAAAGTGCAAAGTCAACTGACGACAAAACTTCCCAGGAATACGCACTATTTGGACTTGCTTCCACCTATCTTATGCAGGACGAAAATGAATCCGCAATAAAGCGCTTTGAACAAATAACTCCGTCTGCCCCGGAAAACATACGCTTTTCCGTTTACTACAATTCCGGAATCATAGCCCACAAGAACGGAGACTATGCAAAAGCCGCAAAAATGTTCAAGAATGCACTGGAAATTGACAGCACAAACATAAATGCAAAAATAAACCTGGAACTTTCCCTTGAAGAAAATGCGGTACAGGCTCGAAAAAGCGAACAGCAGATTTCTCCTGTTACAAAAGAAAAAGAAGAAGTTTCACCTTTGGAAAGTGCAATATATTCATTATTAAGGGAGAAAGAAACTGAACAATGGAAAAACAGCCAAAAAGATTCAGCAGAAAGAAATTCATTGGATTACTAATTTTCTGCATTAACATAATAAATTCCGCACAGACTTTCTGCCAGACAATGAATTCATCATCGGGCAAAAAACCCTCGTGGCAATATGTCCAGAGCCTTCATTTTAAGAAATCAAAGGAATATTTCTTTACGGATGAAGAAAGCATTTTTTCTGTAGACATAGAAAATGCCGACCCGGAAGAAGTTACCGTATTTGTAAACGACGTTCCAAAAAACGTAAGCTTTGTTTCTTCAAAGAAGGAATTGTACGTAGGCCCAAGCGACAATCCGCTTGACGACATGAAGAGGGGCACACATCTGGAAATAGTCTTCCAGTTTAGGGAAGCGGGTGTATTTCTTATTTCTCCAATAGACGTACGCGTGCACGGAATGTACAACAGGCTCAATGTGGACACAGTCCTAGTCTACGAAAACCCCAACACCGTCCAGCCCCAGCTTTACCTGGAATTTGAAGACCCGTCCTTTAACGCTGCCGGCAAAAAGCTGAATGCAAACGTTGGCGACCATGTTATCTTTATGATGTACATACGCTATGCCACACAAATTCTGAACTTTGGCTGGGAGATTCCGGAAAATTCACTCTTTGATGACGTTAAGCGCTTTCCTATAACAGAAGGAAACTCCAGGGGAAATCAGTTTTCTCCAGCGGCAATTCCTGTAGCAAAGTTTGACTGGCAGCCCTTGGCAGAAGGAGAATTTACACTTCCTGCAATCAACATAACAGCAGTAACCTACGGCGGAAAAAAAGTGGAAGTCCCCTTCCCCGTTTACAAGGTAAAGGTTTCCCCAAAGAAAGAAGGACAGCTTGTAACGGAACAGGGAGCAGTCTTTGGATACGCATTTTCCACCCCCTTTGCAGACGAGGCAAATACCAATTCAGAAAAAAAGGCAAACGTAGACCTGGACAGGCTCCTTGAACTGCACAAGAGGGAACGCCATTCATTCCACTTCCTAAGCAGCGCATACAAGGAAAGAAAGGCCGCAGAGGAAGAATACGGAATAGCCCACGAAAAGATGGAGATGAGCGTACCGGGCTTTATTACGGTTTGCATAATAACGGCTGTTTTTGTAGTCCTCACGATTATCCTTCTTCTTTCCAAAAAATTCACTGAGCGAAAGACCATACCGGCGCTTAGCCTGCTTGCAACACTTCTTATGGTAACCACAAGCATTTACATGTGGATAAAGGTGAACAAAACCTACGGCTTGTTCAAGGGCGGAAAGATAAACCCCATCCCAGAAATAAACGTGCACGCAAGCGCAAGCATTCCCAGAGGCAACGTTGTCCGCATAGAAAAAAAGACAAACGGCTGGCTTTACATACGCTACCACGAAACATACGGCTGGGTTATGGAAAGCGAAGTTCTTGTAATAAAATAGAAGAGAGGCTGAATGATGGATTTTGGCGACATTTTAAACCAGTGGGATTCCGAGCAAAAAAAATCGGCAAAAAATTCAAAAGGCTCTCAAAAAGGAATTCAAAAGTCACATAAAAAGGCAAACGCCCCCACCAAAGAAGAAAAGGAAGCCATGCGTCAGGGTTATTCTTGGGAAGCACAGATGGAAGCAGACAACAAGCGGCACATCAACCCCATGGAACTCTGGCTTAACCGCTACGGCACTGTGGACAAGGACAAAATTTCCGACGAAGCAAAGCAGGACGAACTAATGCACAACAGGGAATACCTAAAGAATTTGCGCCCGGAAGCAGTTCTTGACCTGCACGGCCTTACCCGAGAAGAAGCATGGAGCAAGATGAATTCCTTTGTTACGGACTGCGCACGAAGGGGATTCAAAAAAATTATGATAATCCACGGAAAGGGAAACCACAGCCACGGAAGCGACCCGGTGCTTGGCCAGGAAGTAAGGCTTTTTATTGAGCAAGACAAAAGGCTTGGTTCTTCAGGCCACCCGGACAGGAACAACGGTGGCACAGGAGCAACTTGGGTTCTTCTAAAGTAGCCCTTTCTTCCAGTGCCAGAAGGGTTTTGCAAGGGCATTGCTAAAGGGCTGTTCCCGGTTAAAGTCTGGAAGCCAGCTTGTGTCGTCGCTTAAATCCTGGTAGAAGAGGTATTCAAATGCGTAGTCGTCTATTAAATTCCTAAGGGTCTTGTCCTCTTCTTTATTAACAAGCCTGTTCTGAAAAGCCAAAAGGGAATTTTTTCTCTGTTCAAGTTCGGCATCGCTGCCTTTAAAAGGAACCGGAGTATACTGGGACATAAGCGAAATGCAGGCCTTTCCGTCGGCATGGCTCTTTAGCCAGTCCAAGGTCATAACGGTATCGTCAGTTCTGCCCGGCAAAAACAAGTGGCGTATTATGGTTCCGCCAAGCATTTTTTCCCTGACTTCACCATTTTTCTTAACTTCCACAATATTAAGCGGAGAATTGCCTATCATCCATCTTATTGCCCTCTTTGCAACCTTGGGATAGTCTTCTGCCTCAAAAAGCGACTTGCTCATGATGGGATTAAGGGTTTTTAGGTCTGGCAGCCAAATATCCACAAGACCAGCCAAAAGTTCAAGGCTTTCCACAGATTCGTATGCGCTGGAATTCCAGGCGACAGGGATTTTTAGCCCGGCATTTTTTGCAGCAGAAAGGAATTCCGCTACGGCAGGAATGTGATGGCTTGCAGTAACAAGGTTTATGTTTTCCGCCCCATTGTCCTGGAGGGTAAGGCATATTCTTACAAAGTCATTCTTGCTTATGGGGCTGCCCATGCCCTGCTGGCTAATCTGATAGTTCTGGCAAAATGAACAGCGGAGCGTGCATCCGGTAAAAAAAATGGTTCCGCTGCCGCCAAAAACCGTAACAAGGGGTTCCTCGCCAAAGTGAAGGCTTGCGCTTGCAATGCGTACAGAAATGTCTTCCCCGCAGAAGGCTTTTTTTCCCAAAGACCTCTTGGCAGCACATTCCCTTGGGCACTGCCTGCATTCACGGTAAAAATTTTCAGCAGAAAG
>DFJV01000127.1 GCA_002373205.1 Treponema sp. UBA3662 | reverse complement strand
AGACCCTGAATCAAGTTCAGGGTGACAGGGCAAGAGTTCAGGGTGACAAGGCAAGTGGTCAGTGTGGCGGGGCAAGGGGGAAGAGTGGCACTTCGACTACGCTCAGTGACCGGCGCAAAATACTTTGTGACCAGTGCAAGACGCTTTACCTGGGACATGATGTCCTTCTTTCTTCAAAACAGGAGCGCATCTTAAAGGCGCATAACATTAGCGTGAATGTGATTCCCGATTATTACTACAGGGAGCTGGCACTATAAAAAAATCTCAAAAAACACAGACCCTGAATCAAGTTCAGGGTGACATGCAATAAGAGGAAAGAATTATGGACTTATTGAATTTTCAGCGCAAGGCAATTTCACGGCTTCAGGCGGCAATAGAAAAGGGCAAGCAGGAAATCATCTTAAAATCATGCACAGGAAGCGGCAAGACAATCATGCTTACTCACTTTATGGATGAATATTTAAAATGCCACGCGTCCACGGTTTTTATCTGGTTCACTCCGGGCAAGGGAAACTTGGAGGAACAGAGCAAAAAGAAAATGGATTTGTATATCCATGGCTCACAGACAAAGCTTCTTAGCGACGTAATGACAAGCGGCTTTTCTGAAAACGACTGCTGCTTCATCAACTGGGAGCTTTTGAATAAAAACGACAACGTTGCAGTTCGTAACGGAGAACACACCAACTTTATTGAATACATTCAAAAGGCAAGGGATGCCGGACTGAACTTTATCCTGATAATTGACGAAAGCCACATGAACGACAGCAAAAAGTCTGCGATAATCATCAATTATTTTAGGAGCGGAGAAAAGAACATTCCTATTATCCGTGCAAGTGCAACTCCAAACGGCTATGACCAGAATAATCCCAAGCTGGAATTTATTGAGGTTCCAGAAAAAGATGTGATTGAAGAAGGTCTTATAAAAAAGATGCTGATTATAAACGAAGGTTTTCCTGTTACGATTCTTACAAACGAAATTACGGAACTGGAAGGGGAGAGCCAGGTTTCATACCTTTTGAACAAGGCTTTGGAAAAACAAAGGCTTCTGCGCGCAAAATTTTTGCAGAAGGGAGAAAATGTAAATCCGCTTATCTTGGTGCAGATGCCAAATTCATCTGATTCGCTTTTGGACGAAGTTCAGACCTGGTTTGAAAGCCACGACATTTCTTACGAGAACAAGAAGCTTGCAATCTGGCTTTCTGAAAATGGAAAGAGCAAGTTTTGCCGGCACGAAAATCTTGAAGGAATTGAATCAAATGATGCAGAACAGGAAGCCCTCATTTTTAAGATGGCGGTTGCAACGGGATGGGATTGCCCCAGGGCTCACATCCTTGTAAAACTGCGTGACCACGAAGGAGAAAAATTTGAAATCCAAACATTCGGAAGAATACGCCGTATGCCAAATGCCCATCACTACGAGGACGGTGCTTTGGACAGCTGCTATCTTTACACTTGGGACAATAAGTTTACGGAAGGTGCAAAAGCTTTTCTTGAACATGGCGCATGGGATGCCACCTACATTCAGCTAAAGGAAGAGTTCAAGGGCGTAACACTAAAAAGCCAGCAACGGCCAGACCTTGTGGACGAGAACGATGCGTCTGCCACGATGGAAAGCCTTGTGAAGCATTACGAAAAAAAATATTCACTTTCCCGAAGCAAAAATTTTGAGGCCAATAAAAAGCTTCTTGAAAAGGCGGGATATATTTTTAACGACAAGATTGTTGTTAGCACAAAAATGGGGCGGACGGAATTTCTTGATGCGCATAAGATGAATAAAATGTATGATTCTGATTTTGCAATTCCGCTTAACACTCATACTCACGGACGGCAGTTCCATCACGAGGTGGGAATCCTTGGCACGGAAGTAAGCTTGAAGTACGAAAAGATGATTACGGTTATACGCCGCGTTTTTTATAAGAATACGAAGATCCCGAATCAAGTTCGGGATGGCAGGGCAAGCCAGGGGAACAGGTATGCAAAATATTCGCTGCTTAGTCTTGGAACCCGGGACTTGTATTCATTCGTCATAAACAATGCGGACATTCTAAAAGATGATTTTCATGAGGCCGTTACGGAAATTGGAAACGCAACCCAAAAGGCTCTAACTTTTGATCCGTCTGAAATTGTGGAGAAGGATTTCCATATTCCGCAGACCTGTCTTTTTACTTACGACGGTTCAGACAAGGCGCAGAAAATTTACAGTAAGAATGTATATGACCAGTACCGGGAGTCGGCAGAGGTTAGGTCAATGCCGGAGCGCAAGTTTGAGGAGTTTTGCGAGAACTGCGGCTATGTAAGTTGGTTTTACAAGAACGGCGACAAGGGCAATGATTTTTATTCTGTGGTATACAAGGACGGTACCGGAAAGATGCGCCTCTTCTATCCCGATTATGTGGTGGGAACAAAGGATGGCATCTGGATTATAGAAACAAAGGGAGGCTTTTCTGCAAGCGGTCAGAGCCAGAATATTGACGACTTTGCTCCAAGAAAATTTGATGTTCTAAAAAACTATCTTGTCCAGAAGAAAATGAAGGGCGGCTTTGTGCGTACCAACAGGAAGGGGAAGCTATGCATCTGCACCGAGCATTTTAGCGACGACATGGACGGTGACGACTGGCGGCTTTTGGAAGAGGTGATGAAATAGGCAGATGGTGTAAGGCTTAGGCTTCTGCCGGTATTTTGGAGGCGAGCTTCTTTACTTCTCTTACGGAGATTTTAAGGAGGCTTGCTATCTGCTGCGGGGTTGCAAAATTTTCATCGAGCATTCTTCTGATGAGTTGAGCTTTTTCTTCTGCCTTTCCTTGAGCAATGCCCTGAGCTATGCCTTGAGCCTTGCCTTGTTCGATTCCTTCGTCTATGAAGCTCTGGACTATCTCGCACATGGTAACACCTCCTTTTCCGTATTTGTAGTCACCTTCATTATACAACTTTTCAAATTTATTGTCACCTGTTAATGCGGAGAACATCTTAAGCAGGGAGTCAACGTGTTTTATTTCTTCGTGTGTGGGCTTGTATTTTTGGTTTTTCCGCTTTGTTTGGAAGTATTTTGCTACAAATTTAAAGTCGCTTTTGAACATGCTGATTGTTTTGTCGCTAAGCCAAGCTATGTTAAAGACATTAATTTTGTAGTCACTAACAAAGGGCTTTAGCTTTTCTGGAATATAAAAGCAGTCATGCAGCTTTTTGGGAGCAGTCCATTTTGTTTCTGTTCCAAAGTAAAGCACCAGTGTTGCAACAGGATATTTTTGTTTTATAGTTTTGTCCAAAAGTTCTTGTTTGTAGCTTGCCCCGTCGTAGCTGATTATTCTAAGAGGCATGTTGTAGTCTT
The DNA here is from genome assembly GCA_002373205.1 of Treponema sp. UBA3662. Taxonomy (GTDB): domain Bacteria; phylum Spirochaetota; class Spirochaetia; order Treponematales; family Treponemataceae; genus Treponema_D. The sequence continues at coordinate 4,331 of DFJV01000127.1, read as the reverse complement.
GTGCCGTCTGGTTTTCAAAGCCTAGTATGGAGATTCTTATTTCTCCGTTTTTCCAGAATTTTGAGACGTCGCGCTCCTGTTCATGAATTTTGCCGTCGGCTTTTAGCATGCTTGCTTTTGTGTCCGCTTCCAGGTCTGTTTCTTTTACAAGTTTTTCCCCTTTGAACAGCAGGACGTTTACTATGTCGGCAAATACGTCATTCCATGCCTCAAGATTTTTTTCTGTTATGTCTTTTTTGCACATGGTTTAAATATAGTAAAAATTTTGCGGAAAGTGTAGGAAAATAATTTATTTGTTGCGTGACAAGGGAGACCAGAGGCCTACGCCGCCATGGAGCCCCGGCAGTACCGCACGGAGGGCGGTATGAGCGGTAGCGAAGGGCGGAACGGCGGTGGCGCATGGGCATGTCTGTCGAATTAGAGGGAAAATGAATGGTAGAGCGTTTAAAGGTTCGTCCGTAAAATGAAGAAGAATACAGGCCTTTTTCCGTGGCTTGATAAACTTAGGGTAATTCGCTATAATGAATTATCAATTTTTAAGGGGATTGAATAATGCCGTATTCTGAACCTACCAATCTTGCAGTGGTTGCGTGTCCCGGAGGGGAATCTTTCGCGAACGAAGTGATTACTCACTTGCGTCACATGTACAAGCACCGTTTTTCTTTGAAGAACGATGTTATTTCCAAGCGTTACAGCATGGACAAGGGCGAACTTGTTCAGCAGATTAATCTTGACAACGACTTGCACACAAGCGATTTGTGCATCCGCGGTCAGATAGACAAGTACCGTCCGCCGGTTTTTAAGGTGAACACGCGCTTTACCTATTTTGCAAACGGTGAGTTCAAGTGCGAGCTTAACGAATGCGTCCGTGGAAAGGATGTTTTTATTTTCCAGGATGTGGAGAACCATGAGGCAATTCCCCTTAACGACGGAAAGAACCTTCAGAAGCTTAGCGTTAACGATCATGTTATGAGTCTTCTGGTTGCTATTGATGCAGTGCGTCAGGCTGGGGCAAGGCAGATTACTCTTGTTGTTCCAGTTTATCCTTACAGCCGCCAGCACAAGAAGAAGGGGCGCGAGGGTCTTACTGCCGCTCTTCTGGGCCATATCTACGAGAGTATGGAAGTGCGCCGCATTATTACTCTTGACCTTCATTCACGCGAAATTGTAAACGCTTTTAGCCATACCCACCTTGAAAACCTTCATGCTTCTTACCAGATTATCCGCGAGCTTGCAAAGGTTGTTGACCTTACAAAGGAAGACCTTGTTGTTGTTAGCCCGGACACTGGTGCTATTGACCGCAACAAGTTCTATGCAACAGGTCTTAAGAAGCCGCTTGCAATGATTTACAAGGAAAGGGACTATTCAATCGTTACGCAGGATGCAAAGAACACCAACATCAAGAGCATAAAGCTTTTGGGAGACGTAAAGGGTAAGGTTGCATTCCTTGCAGACGACATGCTTGGTACGGGCGGAACTTTGCTTAAGGCAATGGGATTCCTTCACGAGCAGGGAGCTACAAAGGTTATTGCTGCAATAAGCCTTCCTTTCTTTACCGGCAATGCAATTCAGCTTTTTGATGAGGCTTACCAGAAGGGGCTTTTCTACCGCATAATCGGAACGAATGCCGTTTACCACGAAGACCTTTTGAACAGGGAGTGGTACATCAGTACAAACGTAAGCGGTTTGTTTGCAAACGTAATCACAAGGCTGCACCACGAACAGTCGCTGGGTGACTTGCTGGACAACCGTTCCATTATTGATAAGCTTATAAAAGCTAGCCGTCCTGCTGAAACAAAGGATGCACAGGTTCAGGACCCTCCTGCAAAGAACAAGGTTCAGAACAACTGTGATCCGATAGCCTAAGTTGAATTCAGTTTTTTGTGCGGACATTGGAACTTCCTCGCTTAAGGCGGCGCTCGTTGATTTTAGCGGGCGCGTGCTTGCTTTTAGCCGGGTGCAGTTTGGGCTTTTTTATACAGACCATGCGGCGGGGGAGTGGCTTGGGGCTTTGCGGAAGGCTTTGGCTGGTTGCATTTCTTTTGTCGGTGGTGGTGCTGACATTCGTGCCACCGCTGGCACTGGTGTTTCTTTTGCTAACACGGGCGCTTCTGGGCAGGGCACACAAATTTCCATCGATGCAATTTGCATAAGCGGAAACGGTCCCACTCTTTGCGCAAGGGACGGAAGCACCCTCCTGTGGAACGCAAGCCTTCCTAATTCAACCGATTCAATACCAACAAATACAAGATCCATCTACATACCGCGTATTCTTGGCTTTGCAAAAAAATTCCCCAGCTACTGGCAGCAAAAAGACTGCACGGTTTTTTCCGGTCCGGAATATTTGATTTATCTTCTTACAGGAGCTTCTGTTTCCATACTGCCGGAAGAAAGGTTTTTGGAAGCATACTGGAGCAGGGAAGCCTTTAAAGAAGCAGGCCTTTCTGCAGAAGATGCGGAAGATGCCATGCAAAAACTGCCATCATTTGTGCCACCCGCAAGCATAGCAGGTAGCCTTACAAAGACAGCGGCAGAATTCCTTTGCGGCGGGGAAGGTGAGTGTGCGGTCGGCCTTGTAAAAGATGGCATTCCCGTGGTTTGCGGAGCGCCGGATTTTATTAGCGCACTTGTTGGAACAAACACGCTAAGGGCAGGACTTTTCTGCGACCGTGCCGGTTCAAGCGAGGGAATAAACCTTTGCACATCAAAGCCGGTGGCGGGGCAGGGGATAAGAACCCTTCCTTCTATTATACCGGGCCTTTGGAATGCCAGCGTTCTTTTGCCAGAAAGCGGTGAAAGGTTTTGCGCATACAAAGAAAAGATTAGCCGCCTTTACGCAAGACCAATTTCCCTGGACGAGATGGTTCAAATTCTTTTGGAAAGCGACGGTTCTCTTGCGGAACTTGACCAGGGCAAGTACCTTATGCTGCAGACTGCCATGATGGTGCGCGATGGCCTTAACGCTTTGCGGAGGGCGGCGGAAGAAAGCGCTGCCGTTCCTGCGCTAAAGACAGAGATGACCGTAACTGGCGGTCAGGCGGAAAATGCCCTGTGGAACCAGATGAAGGCCAATGTTACGGGCTATACGCTCTACACCCAGAGCCTTGTTCACGCGGAGCTTACCGGGGATGCAGTCTTTGCCCTTCTTGCACTTGGGCTTTACAAAGACATACATTCTGCGGCGGCTGCGGTTTGCAAAAGGGAAGTCTGCTACGAGCCACAGGAAGTCTCTTAGCTCATATTCATGAAGGATAAAACAAATTTCTTCATGGAAATTGTTTTTCCAAATTCATTTTTATGCAAAGAAGGTGGAAATCAGGTTTGTGCGCAACGGGAAGAAAAATATGGATGAAAATCCATTTGCGAGGTGCGAACGGAGTGAGTCAGATTCCTATTACCTCGCACCATGGATTTTCAGCCAGATTTTTCTGGTAGTGGAGCACAAACCTGATTTCTGCTAGCGAACTAATAGGAAAGGTTTTAGATGAAACTTTACAAGATACCCAAAAACTTAAAGGCGATAATCTTTGACATAGACGGAACCCTCTACACAAACCAGGCCTTTGTGCTTGAGCAGGTGGACGTACAAATCCGCCACTTTGCAGACCTTAACGGAATGAGCCACCAGGAAGCCAGGGAAAAAATAGCCGCCTACCGAAAGCAGTGGAGCCACGAGCACGGCGGAAAAAAGATAAGCCTTGGCAACACCTTCACAGCCTTTGGGGTGGACATAGAAACAAGCATAAACTGGCGCAATTCCCTCCTTCACCCGGAAGAATACCTTGGCCAGGATGCGGAACTTAGGACGGTTCTTGAAAGCCTGGGCAAAAAATACGAGCTTATCTGCGTAACAAACAATCCTGTGGATGCTGCCCGGCGTACCCTTTGCGCAATAGGCATAGACAAAACGCTTCCTCGGATTATTGGCCTTGACACCTGCAAAAAATCAAAGCCTGCCCGCGAAGTGCTGGAACTTGCCGCCTTGCAGACCGGTGCCAGCTTTGAAGAATGCCTTAGCGTGGGCGACCGGTACGACATAGACCTTGCCCTTCCGCTCGAACTTGGCATGGGGGCTGTGCTTGTAGACGGTGCGGAGGATGTAAAAAAACTTCCATCTTTGATTGAGTATGCTAATCTTTGATTTCTGAATTTTTTGGAGCGTATTGCATTTTTTACTGCCCTTCGGGATGCCTTTTATTACGGGCTTTCCGGGGCTTACCCTCGCGGCCGGTACCCTTCGGGTACGCTTCGCCCCCTCCAATCCCGGCTAGGCTTTTCCTGCTCTAGTATAACTAATATAAAATAACTGGTCATTCCGAACTGCTACGCCA
>DFJV01000118.1 GCA_002373205.1 Treponema sp. UBA3662 | reverse complement strand
CGGGATCCTTTACAATCATGCTGGGGCCGTTGTAAGAACCAACAGGACCTGCAAGCTTACCCTTAAGCTGCTTGGAAAGTTCTTCTATGCGGAGGATTGACTTGCCAAGGCGGGAAACAAATTCCGCAATAGACCAGCCGAATGTTATTGGAACCGCATGCTGGCCATGGGTGCGGCCAACCTGTGGAGTTTCAGCCTCGCGGTCTGCAATGGCGCAAAGTGCCTTTTCCAGTTCCTTAAGCTCCGGGAGGACTACATTCTGAGTAACATCCCTCATGCGGCAGGAAAGGCCTGTGTCCAGAATGTCCACGCTGGTTGCCCCAAGGTGAACAAGCGGTGCCACTTCTGAAGGAACCTTTGTCTTAAAAACGTTAACAAGGGCACGGATATTGTGCTTTGTCTTTTCTTCTTCTTTATAGACTTCTTCCGGGTCAATTTCTTCTGCGGCCTTGTCCAGAGTTGCCTCCATGGCAGGAGTAAGCTGGCCGCGGAGCTTTAGGTGGGCCTTTACAAGAGCAGCCTCACACCTTGCGTTGCTGCGAACAGACGCTTCTTCTGAAATATATTTAGAGAGCCCTTCAAAAGCGGCGGCTTCTGAAAGTGAATACCTGTGGTCAATACAAGAAAGGTTTTCAAAAATATTACGAGTTTCCATAAATTACAGTATGCCCGAAAATCTAAAAATGTTCAACAGGTAGGCAAAAACATACTATAGATGGTGTTTTTTAGGACGGTAGCCCTAAACGCTCTACCATGCATTTTTTGGCTACAATCGGCCGTCATGCCAAATCGTCACCGCCCTTCGCTTGAAACTTCGCACACTTGTGCTCGTTGCGAGAACCACCCTTCGCTAACGCTCATTGCCGCTTCGCGTCAACTGGCGGGGTTCCACGGCGGCGTAGGACGCATAAAAAAATCCCTCCATGGCTCAATATTGCTTGGCAAGAAAGAAAAAATTGCACGCACATACACCGTAGCAAGGGCGTACGGTGTACCCGAAGGGCAATTCCCGGCATGCTTAACATAGGAAAAAGAAAAAATTGCGCACACAGAAAAACTGGGCTATAATAGAAGAAAACAAAACAAAGGGAGAAAGCCATGCGTTCACCAATCAAAATCAAGGCACTTGCTACCATATTACTGCTTTTTCTTGCAAGCAAAGCCTTTTCGCAAGGAACATCAATCAGCCCCGGCGGATGGCTTTCAGGCTCATTTACAACAAGCTGGCAAGACTACTACATGGACATGAATGCCTCCCTCTGCGAAAGTGGAGACAACACAATCACCTTCTCCTACAGAAGCGGCAAGGACAAGTTCTGCATAAAAGACGTGGTGCTTTACCTGGACGACAAGGCAATCCTTAGGGACAGCAGAGAAAGGACAGTCGACTCATCATCAAAGAAAATCACCTATACCTTCCCCTACACCTTTGAACCACGATTCCGAAAGTTAAGGCTTACCGCAAAAATACGCACCGTCGGCGGAAGCAACATAAGCGGCCTTATAGATTTGGGCCCTGCCCCAAAAGTAACCGTAATCAAGGTGGATTCTGCCGCAGAAGCAAAAAAACGCGCCGCTTCTAAAGACAGCCTAAAGAACGGCATACTTACCATAGCCCCCGGCACAACCAAGATAGAAACCAGCGTCTACGAAAACAACGCAAGCATTACAGAAATCCGCATACCAAACACCGTAACGGAAATTGGCGGAGCCGCATTCAAGAACGTAAAGGGGCTAAAAAAAGTCGTCATACCCGGAAGCGTAAAAATCGTAAACATGTACGCATTCGCCAACTGCGAAAACCTGGAGGAAGTCATCTTTGAAGACGGAATTCAGGACATAAGGCAGTCCGTCTTTTCAAACTGCCCAAAGCTAGTATCCGTAACCATACCGGATTCAGCAACCAAAATCGGAGAAATTGGCCTTTACTGGCAGAACAAGGAAACCCGCGTCTTCCACTGCCCGGCTGGAAGCGAAGCCTACAGGCTTGCCCTAAAAAACGGCTACAAAAAAATAGACGTAACTGGAAGCGACAAAAAAAATGCGACAACCCTTGCAGAAATAGACTTCTCCAGCAACGAAAAAATCGACCCCCTTCCAGCTGGCTACAAAAAACTAAAGCGCGTAAACCTTGGAACAAGCGTAAAAAAGATTTCGGCAGAAGCATTCCGAAGCTACGACCTTGAAAGCATAGACCTGGGCCCTTCCATAAGCGAAATAGGAAAAAACGCCTTCAGCGACAAGACAATCCTCCGCACAAGGCGCGGCTCCTACGCAGAAAAATGGGCAAAGGCCAACGGCTACTACCTTTGCGGGGTTCTTGCAGACCTTAACTTCTATTCAAGGGACAAGTCAAGGCAAATCAAAGAAGACTTTACCCGCATCCTCTGCGACGATGACCTTTATTCAAACTGGACCGCCTACAAATTCAAAGTGTCTGAACCGCTCCTAATAGAAAATGTTTACGGAGAAATCGTGCTAACGTCATTCATGCTTACCCCCTGCCAAAACGTTACCGTAACAAAAAACGGAAAGACAGTGCTAAGCAAAAAGACCATTCAGCCGCTAACACGCACCCTGCTGGAAAAGGCAAGCGGCACAAATGCCCCGGAAGGCTACAAAATCACAAGCACGGACCCGCTCTACAAAAAGCTTTCATCCCTTTCATCCGTAATAGACTGGACGGTTACCTTTAACGGAGACGACATAAGAAGATCCATCCCCGAATACACAGCCAAGTACAGGGCCGAACACAAAGAAAACTATTACCACATGCCAACATTGCCCGCCCATTGCCGCAGCTGGATACAGGTTGTCTCCAACGTAGCCTACACAATCGCAAGCAGGGAATACGAAGATCTCTGCTACAAGAGCGTAAGCCAAAAAGCCCTCTACAAGGATTCGGCAAAGACAAAATTCCTTACAAAAAAAGAAATGGATGAACTCCTGCAAAAAAGGCGCAAGCACGCATTCAAGCTTGGGCGCATAGACGGCACAGGCCACACGGCAGGGCTTGGCGACACGGAAGGAAACACAATCCTGTGGGGCAAGGACTGGCTTTACCTCTTCCGCATTTGGCTAAGCGATGAATGTCTGGAATTCCAAAACTTTAAGGATTCATGCAAAACCTTCTTCCACGAATTCTCGCACAACATGGGCTGGAAGCACTCAGACGGAAACATGTGCCCCTCTTCCAGCACAACGACAGGCTTCCCCGGAATAGGCACATCTGTCTTTTTATCCTTACTTGAATCCGGCACCCTTCCCTACCCCAACGGCTATCTTTTAAATCCTGCCACATTCTCCCAAAAAGAGCTAAGGTCTCCGCTACCTGCAAATGACGCCGTAAAAAACGGAGTGCTTTACTTTGCAGATGGAGACCCTTTCATAGAAATAAGGCAAAATTTCCCCCGCTTTACAAAAGCCGTAATACCGCCATCGGCATCCGTAATCAAGAAAAACACCTTCTACCAAACGGAACTCCAAGAAATCTACATACCCGGCACAATTAAAATCATAGAGGAAGACGCATTCTGGAGCAGCGGAAAACTTTCAAAAGTTACAATCGAAGAAGGGGTAAAAGAAATCGGTGCCAGTGCCTTCCTTGGAACCGGCATCAAAAAGCTTAAAGTCCCCGAAAGCGTCGTAAAATTTGGCGAAAACATAACAGACAAAGATGTGGTGTGGGTTGTAAAAAAAGGAAGTGCAGCCCACGAGCACGCAGTAAAAAGCAAGTACAAGGTGGAGTTCTTCTAACTTTCTGTGTCTTACTCGCCAAACTTGCGGATTAGTTCTTCGTGACCATTGCAACCTGTCTTTGAGTAAATGCGCGAAAGATAGTTTTCAAGAGAACGGTTTGCTATGCTCAGTTCACTTGCAATTTGTATCTTGCTCTTTCGCTCCAGAAGCAGCTTAAAGACCTTCTGTTCCTGCTTTGTAAAGCTGTCCAGCATTGTGCGGTAAGTAAAAAGCGGAGGAACCAAATTCTGCTGCACATAGTTTTCGCCGCCAAGAACAGTTTTGATTGCAGTCAAAAGTTCCGGCTCTGGGGCAGATTTTGAGACAAAACCCTTGGCACCGCATTCCAGGGCAATGGACACAATTCCAGGTTTGGCAAACATGGAATAGACAAGAATATTTACGGAAGGAAATTCCTTGACAAGTTGGCGCATAAGGTCTATTCCGCTTTCTTCGCCCAAAAACAAGTCCAGTATGAGGATTTGAGGAAGTGAGTTTTTCTGTGAAAGTTCCAAAAGTTTTTGCAAGGCTTCGTCTGTTTTAAAAGCAAAGCCCATGCAGTCAAAACCACTTTGCTCCGTAAGAAGCTGCCTTATTCCCAAGTTTGTAAGGGTGTGGTCTTCTATAACAAAGAATGTGTACATTCACCCCCCCCCTCACTTTATGTATAGTATCGTTCTTTTTCATAATGTTTATTTGCGTTCCGTCTCCTATTGCAGAGCTTATACTGATTTTTGCCCCTATTAAAGCAGCCCGCCTTTCCATTCCCGAAAGACCAAAATGCTTCTGCCCTGTTGCAAAGAGGATGTTCTTTTTGGGCTCAAAGCCTTTTCCGTCGTCTGTAATAAAAATGTAAAGCCCCTTTTCTTCGTTACCGCTTTCGTTCCTGAGCATTACTGTTGCCTCGCTTGCCTCCGCATGCTTAAGGATATTGGTAAGAGCCTCCTGTACAATTCTGTAAAGGTTAAGCCCTTCGTCTGCCGTAAGAAAAGAAGTGTCAGTGCCGTCTATAAGCGTAAAGCGAAAATCTATTCCGCTCTTTTCCGCAGACTCTGCGCAAAGGCTCATAAGGTTGGCGGCAAGATCGTTCTGGGTTATGTCCGGCGGGGCAAGATTGTAGCTCATGGCCCTAACCTGCTGGATTGTTGCACCCAGTATGGATGAAATTTGCGGGAGCAGTTCCTTGGCATTCTCCTTTTCCGAAAGGCTTTTGCAGTAGCGTAAGTCCTGAGCCACAGTGTCGTGAAGCTCGCGGGCAATGCGGCTTCTTTCTTCCTCTTGTCCCCGAATGGTATAGGATATGTATTCGTTGGAGGCATGAAGGTTCTTTTTGTCCTTGATGAATTTGATAAGGAAAATGACGGCGCAAAAAAGCAACACGAAAAACAGCACATCAATCACGAGGAAGAAAACTGTGTAATTGTGCAGAATGCTTTCTAGTTCTGCAATTTCCTGTGTTTTATCCATCATATTAAATCACTGCAACCCAAAGCAAGTTTATCACAACCGCAGAAAATTTGCCACCGCAGAAAATGACGAGTTACTCAAGGATAGCAGGATGATAAAATTATAACAGAAGCAAAAAAACTTGTAGTGAGTAGGAACGCACAAAAACTTGTGAAAATTTACATAAAAAACTGTGAAAAATTCACAGTGTCCGCTTCATAATCTTGTATATGCCCCAACCCGCGATGGTTGCAATAAGCCTGTCCGCAAAAGAGACCGGAACTTGGGCGAGTATGCAGGAAAGAAAGAGGCTGAACCTTTGCCGCAAAAAGGCATCGGTAAATTTCTTGATGGGGTTCATCATGTCGGGGATATTACGGCATTTTATATGGAAGTAGTCGATTATGCCGCCCGCAAGTACAGAACATGCGGAAGAAATCATCGCTATAAGGACAAGATAGAGCAGCGTAACAAAGGGGCTAATTTCAAATTCTTCCTTGTGCCTGGCAACAATCCAGCTTGAAACTACAATCAGAATTCCGCAGATTGTGTACATCATCATAAAGACGTCAAAAGAACCGGTTTTGAACATCCATATAAGCGAATTTATGATGTTGTAGGAAATCTGAACAAAAAGTGCCGGCAAAAGCCCAGCATAAAAGAGCACCGCCAAGGTAAAAATAGTGTCCATAAAAAGCGGAAGCCTAAGCGTATCATAAAAGACAAAGACGGAGAGGAAGTTAAGCACAATTGCCAGAACGCAGATGACGATAAGCTTTATTGCACGCATGGCCGGGGCAATTGCTCTTTAAGAGCCTCTTCTGTCATGCCTAACTTTGAGGCAGCATCCTTTAAGGAGAGCAAACCATCTTTTACGAGATCAATATAGGCTTCAAGCTTGCTTCTGCGTTCCACATCTTGATCATGGAGATTCCATGCAAGATACTCGTTTACAAACGATTGTTCAAATTTCTTTGCCTGTACCATATTTGCAATCCCCCTTGTAAAATCTGATTCTGCCTTATTGTTCTTTACGAACGAAAGGAAGTCTTTTATTTCGGGATTCTTCTCATTTTCATAAGCAGCCGCATTGAAAATCACATGATGAGTCAAATCCCCAAGAACAACAGATTCATTTTCTATACATCTACGTTCAAATGTATAGACAGGAAGATTTTCGCAAAAGGAGTCATCAAGACAAATAAAGATTATAAAGCTTTCTTTTAGCTCGGAATATGCAGCCCCTTTCACAAGGGTGTCTATATCACACATGCTTTGATAGTACCTTGTTCGTTTCCCGATACTTTCAACCTTGTATGACTGACATTCCACATCAAAAACCTTGTCACAACCGGCAACATAAACATCAAGCCGTACACCTTTTCTTGTGTAGAACGGGCTTATTGCCTTTTGTAATTCCGGGTATTCGATATGGTCAATTTTTATCTGCAAAAGACGCTCCAGAACACCTTTGCAGATTTCTGGCTCCCTCATAACAGCGCCAAACATAAAATCATCAGAAAACACAAGCTGGTCAACAGGTTTAATTTCATGCTTTTTGCGATCTTCCATACTTATAATATAGTATGT
>DFJV01000103.1 GCA_002373205.1 Treponema sp. UBA3662 | reverse complement strand
TACGCTATATAGACCCGGATGGGAAGATAATATTTATGCTTGGTGGTTGTTTTAATGCCGGTTGTGGAACTGGTGTAGCTGAGAATGTAGGCATATATTTAATTACTGATTGGAAAGGTAATGTTTCACTTGGAATTTATTCAACTTCATCTGTTGGTGGTTTTGCTGGTGTTGGTGCATCTGGCGGTGGGGAATTTACTGTTGCATTTTTTGCAGATGAGTTTTCAGATATTGCAGGATATTCATTATCTGCTGGCGGAAGTGGTGGTTTATTTGGTTTATTCTCAATAGGTGGAGAAGTCGGTTACAATCCAAATGCAAAATCTTATTCAGAAAAACTTCAAAGTTTAACGGTATCATTTTCTGGAACTTTTGGAATTCCAGGAGGTTCTCCAGGTGAAGGACATGTATATAATAACTATACGGTAAGTATAAGAGAATTTGTGATATCAGATTCTTCTAAAGCACAAAAAATTCAGGAAAATTTGAAATTTTATTATGATAAGAAAGATTATGATGGGTTATCTAAATATCTTGAAACTTTAAGCAAGGAGCTAATTGATGACTAATATTCTTATTTCTTTGTTTTGCATCAATATTATCTTGTTTATCTATATTTTTTTTGTTGGACTATTTTTTAATTTTTTCTTGTTGAAGAATAAAAAAATAATTGAACAATATTTTTCTGAAAACGGTTATAAGCTGTATATATACGATAAAGAACATGGAAAAATACTTTCCCGTCATATGAGGTTAAAACTGATTGAGACACTAGTAAGAAATTCCGAACAAATAGTATATAAAAAATTGTTGCTATTTTTTTTGAGACTATATAAAAGTCTGTATTATGTATTCGCTATAATTTTTTTAATTTCAGTAGCAATAGTTATAACTTTCATATTCTATGGAAGAAGGTAGCGTAAAATAAAGTTCGCAATTTGTTAATGAGAAATTACCAGAGTGCCTTTTCTCTGCAAAACCGTAAGCATTCTGTAGACTAAAGCGATATTTTCGTTTACGCTACAGATAGCGTTTTTGTGGCATGTGAAAATAGAGTCTGTTTCTCCGCCAAATAGGTATTTGTTGGGGAAAACAGAAAATCAGCCTACGCCACCGTGGAGGCCCTTTAGTCCCGCGCAAGCGGGATGACCGTTAGGGAAGGCCGGAAGGGTGGTGGCGCAGAGGCATGGCGGCCGATTGTAGCCAAGGAATGAATAGCAGAGCAATCGGACTATCGTCCAAGGACTATCGTTCAAGGACTTCGTCCATAAAAGCACCGTCCAGACCCCCAAATTAGCCGCCCACACTTGAAAATTAAGCCCAGAATGGTTACAATAAGCAAATAAAGCTATTTACAGAGGTAAAATATGAACAAAGCTGTTGCCGCATTTCTTTCAAAGCATAATTTTCCGGTTAACACGGATATTGATACTGTGATTGATGCGCTTCTTTACGATATGGACGAAGGTCTTAGCTCCCGCCCCGCAGGTCAGGACATGATCCGCACATTCAGCAACCCGCCTGCAAAAAGCCCGGCCGGGGAAAGCGTTATAGTAATAGATGCCGGTGGAACAAATTTCCGCTCATGCCTTGTTACCTTTGACAACATGGGAAAGCCTTCCATAGACTTTATGGAAAAGACAAAGATGCCCGGAACTGAGGGTGAGCTTTCCAAAAAGGCATTTTTTGACAAATTTGCAGAAAACCTTGAGCACCTTAAGGACAAATCAGACAAAATTGGCTTCTGCTTCTCCTATCCAATGACCATCACAGAAGACGGAGACGGTGTACTCATCAACTTTTCAAAAGAAGTAAAGGCACCAGAAGTTGTTGGCTGCCACATTGGAAAGGAACTTGTAAAGGCCCTTTCAGAACACGGCTGGAAAAAGAAGCTGCATGTTTCCCTCCTTAATGACACTGTTGCTGCCCTTTTAGCCGGTGCTGCTGATGTTGCAGAGGGAATGCGCTATTCAAGCTACGTTGGCTTTATCCTTGGAACAGGCATGAACGGAGCCTACATTCAGAGCGAAGATCCAGCCTACAAGGGGCTTAAAAAGCAGATTATAGTATGCGAAAGCGGAAAATTTGCAGATGTAATCCAGTCAGACTTTGACAAAGCCCTTGACGCAAAGAGCGAAAAACCGGGTACAGGCCTTATGGAAAAGCAGTGTTCCGGCGCCTACATGGGACCTCTTGCCTACGAAGCAATCCATTCTGCCGCCCAGGAAGGCCTTTTTAGCAAGAAATTCAGCGAATCTCTCCTTCAGATAAGCAAACTTACCCAGATAGAGATGGACTCCTTCCTGCACGCACCCTACAGCACAGCCTCTGTACTTGGCGCAAAAGCTGCGGAAAGTGCCACAGAAGAAGACTATGCCCGCCTCTTCCAGCTTTTGGATGCCATCGTAGACCGCTGCGCACGCCTTGCATCAGCCATACTCGCCGCATGCGTAATAAAAAGCGGTGCCGGTAGAGATGCAACACGTCCAGTCTGCCTTTTGTGCGACGGAACATCCTTCTACAAGACCTACAAGGTTCGCGCTAGGGTAGAGGCCTTCCTGGAAAGCTTGCTTGTCCAAAAACGCGGCCTTTACTATGACATCGTAAGCATAGACAACGACATAACTTTGGGAAGTGCAATCGGCGGTTTGATTGCAAAATAGCTTTATAAAGGTTTTGGAGCGTATTTTTCCGTAATACTGTGCCCGCACTCCGATGCGGGCAGTGGCATGTGGGGACCCGCTTTGCGCCGCTTGCCCGCCTTACGGCGCGCGGTCCTAGCGGACGCCTCCGGCCGGCTCCAATCGGGGCTAGGTCTTCTTTGCAAAAGACTTTCAGCATAGAAGGCCAGTAAAAATAAAATAGCTAAAACTATTTTAAATACTTGCCGATAGATTTAAAAAATATTAGAGGGGTTTGAAATCGTGGCACGGGCTAAAGTACTTGGAAAGTCAATATTACTGTTAATTCTCATTATAATACTCGTTTTGTTCGGGTTGCTTTGGTTTGACTATCTTGGCATAATCCAAGCAAAAAAAATCTTTGCCCCGGTTTACCGTCTAGCGGGATTGCAGCCGCAGACATCCACCGCACCTTCTTCTCCAGTGGACTTGGCAGAGGCAGACCTGGACAACGACCGCTTTGCAAAGAGGCTCGAAGCATTGGACATCCGCTCCGAAGAACTGGACAAGAGGGAAAACGACGTTGCTACTGCAGAAAATAACAATACACAAGTAGCGCAGGAGCTTGAAGATCAGAAAAAAGCTCAGGAAGAACGCGAAAAAACATTCAACAATCAGGTAAAAAAGTACGAAGATAATAAGAGAAACACCGAACAAATTGTGCAGTGGCTTGTTGGTATGCAGCCTCAGGCGGCGGTAGAAAAGCTTATGGCTATGCCGGATCAGCAGGTTATTGACGTTTTGCGACAGGCAGAAGAAGATGCCCAGGCATCTGGAACGGCTTCTTCAACAGCTTATTGGCTGCAGCTTATGCCAGACGAAAGGGTAGGCCAGCTGATGCGCAAGATGCAGAGCAAGCCCACGACGCTTGACGAATAGCCAAGTCTAAAGGCTTCGCGAGTCAAAGGCTTTGTGAAGCCCTGTACAGGTAAAATCTTCGGTGTTTTCCGGAGGTATTACCCATATGCAGACCCTAAACGTACAGTTTGCATCCGCGAATACGGCAAGCGAAAAAAGTACTGCAAACAAAAAGAGCCAGAAGTCTTCAGCTTCTTTTGAATCCGTCTTAAAGTCAGTAAGCGAAAGCGGCAAGGCAAAGAAGGCTGAACTTGTACAGCCAGAAGAAAATTCATCGGTAAAAAAGACCCGTGAATATTCAGAGGGCAAAAAAGTCTCCAAAAAAGATGCCTCTAAGAAAACACTAGAAAATTCAGACACAAATAAAGCTATTCCTTCAAGCCAGCAGGAAGCTACTTCTGCCGCAGAAGCAAGCAATGACCTTTCCCAAAGCGGTGCAGTTCCTGCAGAAAAGGCCAGCAAGGAAGAAAATGTCTCTGCTTCACAAGAAAATACAATAGAAGTGGTCTTTGACCTTACGGCCGCAGAGCCCTTGGATGCAGAATCTGCCTCTCTTGTAGCAAGCTCCGTAGCGGAAGATTCAACCGTATTGGCTCCACTTGCAGGGGAAAACGAAGAAGTCCAGCTTTCTTCTTCCGTCCAGGAACTTGCCGCTTCGGAAATTGAGGGTGGAGAAGTGCAAGAAAATGGCCAGCCCCTTATGGAGCAGCAGGCAAATGAAGCCCTTATAGCTGCAAGTGATGCTAATGCCGCTGCAAATGCAGAAGGAACTTCAGCAAACGCTCTTAAGGATTCCTCCAAGAACCTTGCTTCAGAAAAGCAGGAATCAAAGACATCAAAAGAGGTAAAGCCCCTTGCAGAAGCAAAGGCCTCCAACTCCGTATTTACAATCGTTGACGAGCGCACTGCCGTTCAGAATACAAAGAACGAAGCCATAGAATTAAAGGAAGATTCTGTGCAGGCACTTTCTGCCAAGTCGGATGACGTTCAGCTCCTTAATGCGGATGCCGCCCGTGTCCAGTCCCAGCAGAACATTCTTGCCAGCAACAACCAGAGTGCGGGGGCTACAGGCTCCACATTCCAGGCAATGCTAAGCCAGCAGATTCAGGAAAATGCCCCTGAATTCGTAAAGGCAGGCAGCATCATCCTCCGTGACAACAATTCTGGCACAATTAACATGACAATGAAGCCCGAATCTCTCGGAAATGTTAAGATTAGCCTTGAAGTTTCCGATAAAGTAATAGCGGGGCAGATAACTGTTCACAGCCAGGAAGCATACGATGCCTTCAAGCAGAATTTGGATGTCTTGAAGCAGGCTTTCCAGCAGAATGGTTTTGACAGTGCCGGATTTACATTGAACCTTGCGCAGAGCGGCAACAGCGGTTCCTTTGGACAGGAGCAGCATCAGATGGCGCAGGAGTTTATGTCAAACAGGACGTACGGAGAGCTTGCCTCTACAGGAGAGTCTTCCGTACAGGAAACAGAAAGTTCCGCAGCTTACTCAAAGTCAAGCGGTTATCAGATTGACGTTGTAGCATAGGAGTTATAAATGGACATGGAAAACGCAGGTAGCTTACAGGCAGCAGGCTTTAAGTCTACATTGAGCCCGGAGGAAATCGCCATGAACAAGATGGCGGTTGACACTTACAACAAATCTCTGGCTGTAAACGGAAGGCAGACCCAGCACGAGCTTGGAAAGGATGATTTCTTGAAGCTTCTTATTACGCAGCTTTCTAACCAGGATCCTACAGACCCGATGGATAAC
Source organism: Treponema sp. UBA3662 (assembly GCA_002373205.1). Taxonomy (GTDB): domain Bacteria; phylum Spirochaetota; class Spirochaetia; order Treponematales; family Treponemataceae; genus Treponema_D. Next base: position 2,947 of record DFJV01000103.1, on the reverse strand, counting down.
ACGCAGTTTATTGCGCAGATGGCACAGTTCAGCCAGTTGGAGCAGATTACAAACATGAACGCCAACTTTGAGCGTCTGAACACAATGCTTACAAGCGACCAGGCTGTTAACGTAATAGGCAAGAACGTAGAAATCAGTCTTGGCGAAAATGCCGGTGTTACTGGTGGTGTTGTAGAAGCCGTTTCTTGCGGTCCAAACCCGCAGGTTAAGGTTGGCAACATGTATTATGACTTAAAACAAATTCAGGCCGTTTACGGCAACTAACATAAAAAGGCGAGGTAAACTATTATGATGAGATCACTTTATGCCGGCGTAAGCGGCTTGCAGAATCACCAGACAAGAATGGATGTAATTGGCAACAATATTTCCAACGTAAACACGACAGGCTTTAAGAGAGGCCGTGTTAACTTCCAGGATATGATCAGCCAGCAGATTGCAGGCGCAGCCCGCCCACAGGAAGAAGTTGGTGGCGTTAACCCTAAAGAAGTTGGTCTTGGTATGAGCGTTGCTTCCATTGACACTGTATTCACACAGGGTAACCTCCAGTCAACTGGAATCGGAACAGACGTTGCAATCCAGGGTAACGGTTTCTTCGTAATGAAGAACGGTGACCAGACTTTCTACACACGCGCTGGTGTATTCGGTGTAGACGCAAACGGCACTTTGGTAAATCCTGCAAACGGTCTCCGCGTACAGGGTTGGATGGCAGAAAGGGTAGGCGGTGAATCCGTTCTCCAGACATCCGCAACACCTACAGACCTTGTTATTCCTGTAGGCCAGAAGGACCCGCCACACGCAACAGAAAACGTACGCTTTAAGTGCAACCTTAACAAGAACATGCCTGTTTTTGATGACGCAACTGCAACAGAAGCCCAGAGAAGGGAAGGCACTTGGTCTACAGAAATGGACATCTACGACTCATACGGAAGGTCACACCAGCTTCAGATGAACTTCCGCAAGTCTCCAGACGGTGATCCTAACCACTGGGTAGTTACAATTAACGTTGACCCTGCAGCAGATGTAGACACAGCAACTCGCGTAGGCTTGGGCACAACAGACACTGGTGACGGTGAAGCTGCAAGAACATACGACTTGTTCTTTGACAACTACGGAACACTCCGCTCAGTTCGCGATAGCGTTGGAAACGAAACTCCGCAGGATGCAAATGGAAACATCGTCTTGCAGGCTTCATTCAACGTAGCAGACAGCAACGAAGAAGCAGACGGTGGTGTTTACCGCCAGACATTCAACCTTGACTTGGGACAGATTGGCTCTATGGAAAATACAATCACACAGAGCGCATCATCTTCTTCAACAAAGGGCTTCTACCAGGACGGTTACCGCTTGGGCTACCTTGACAACTTCAAGATTGACCAGAACGGTATCATCACAGGTGTATACTCAAACGGTTCAACACGCACAATCGGCCAGCTCGCAATGGCTAGCTTTACAAACCAGGGCGGTCTTGAAAAGCAGGGCGACACAATGTTTGCTGAATCAATCAACTCTGGTATGGCAGACATTGGTACAGCACGTGTTGCAGGTAAGGGTTCATTCCTTGCAGGTACCTTGGAAATGTCAAACGTAGACCTTACAGAACAGCTTACGGACATGATTGTAACCCAGCGTGGATTTGAGTCAAACGCAAAGACAATCCAGACTGGCGACTCAATGCTTGAGACAGTCATCAACCTTAAGAGGTAATTAGACTAAACTGAGCCGGGTATGTATACAGCCCTAGGGCAGCATTTCTGGCAAAAAAAGGTCCATAACGGCCGGGTGAGCGCATGTTCGCCCGGTCATTTTTTTATTTTCTTATAAGGAAAAAGTTGGATTTGGAATGTGGGTCCCAGCAACGGAAAAAATCAAGGAATCCTCCCTAAAGGGTCCCTCCTTGCTTTTTTCCTGCGTCCCACCTTCCAAATCCAACTTTTTCCAAAAAAAAAAGAAAAATTTGCCATGTTCTATTGACATAAAATGCAAAAAAGTATATAGTCTAATCATTCAATGCCGGTGTAGCTCAGCTGGTAGAGCGGAGGACTGAAAATCCTTATGTCGTCAGTTCGATTCTGACCGCTGGCACTTAAGACCTGATTAATTTCAGGTCTTTTTTTATTTTAAAGTTGCTTTTCTGTCGGAGAGTGTATGAAAGACTTACGCCGCCGTGGAGGGGCTTTAGTTGCCGCTTGCGGCAATGAGCGCCAGCGAACCCCGGAAGGGCGGTTTTCAAGGGGCATGAGTGTCGGATTAGAGCTGGCCTTTTATCTAAAAAGAAAAAATTACCGTCCAGATTCAAATAAACCTTGTTAAACTCGGCTTCTTGGATTATAATTGAAGCATGAACTGGTTAATAATCGTTTCAAATCCAAATGACGAAAATGCTCAGCTGGTGCAGAATTTCCTAAGCGGAAAATTCGGTGCAGAGTCTTCCAAGGTTCTTTTGTACCCCAACATTTCCCGCGAAGAACTCTTTGACATCTGCAACAAAGTTCTTGTTTCATCTCATTTCATAATTTTGGACAGCGAGCGTCTCCATAAGCTTCCGGACTACAACTTTATCCTGGGCCTTATCCGCGGAAGGCAGTGTCCAGCTTTTATCTTTGAGGGCCGCCCCTATATCCGCCGCTACGAGTCTCTGGAAAAAGAGTTAAGGGGCAGCTCGTATTTTACATGTTTTTCCCATTTGAACGAATTAACCAATTTAATCGAAAAGAACTTTGAAAAATACCGCCGTGATGATGAGCAAAAGAATGCGCTTGCAAGTCTTTTTGCCAACGGAATTCCCTTTACAAGCGACTGTTTTGCCCAGTACATTGCAAAGGACAATACGGAAATATGCGAGACTTTCTTTAAGGCCGGCATGCTAATGAATGCGCGCACTTCCAACGGAATCCCGCTTTTGTGCATTGCCACCAGAAACGACTGTATCTCCAAGGTAAAGTGGCTT
>DFJV01000111.1:6883-34688 GCA_002373205.1 Treponema sp. UBA3662 | reverse complement strand
TTGTCTGCCAACATTTATGCCTGTAAAATGTTACCGCTTTGTGTTATACTGTAACAACTGCAAATACTTTCGGTGAAGACATATATGAAGCAATGAAAAATGCATGCAGAGTCTTAGGTCTTGATTTGCACGGAGGTGAAGATGAATAGGTACAGGAGGTATGCGCTACGCTCCCTGTCGTTTCCGGCACTGCTGATTTTTCTGCATGTTTTGACAGCTATTGTCAAACCTGGATTGGCTAACGGTTGCGCAACAGGATCTCCTCTTTTTATCTTTTACGGACTAACCCTTGCTTGCGGCTGGCTTCCTGGAATCATATGCGGTGTTGTTGGGGCGGTGCGTTGTGCCTTTGGCATAAAAAATGGTGTGCCGTGCAAACTCTGGCTTGTAGTGTCCCTTATTTCCTTTGCGGTAAATTTGGCACATCTGATCGTATTGTGCTGGTGGAGCAGGGGCTAGTGGGCGATGGTGCCAGTGCTTGCTACGAATGGGGATTTGGCATCTGTGCACGCTAAAATGCTGGTTTTGACAGATCCCGAATCAAGTTCGGGATGACGGGCTTTCTGTTCGGGATGGCAGTTTTGTTAGTTTGGGATGACGGGCTCTCTGTTCGGGATGGCAGTTTTGTTAGTTTGGGATGACGGCTTGTCTGCTTTTGGCGGTTATTTAAAAGAACCTACGCCGCCATGGAGCCCCGTTAGTCCCGGCCGTAAGGGCGGGATGACCGTTAGGGAAGGGCGGAACGGCGGTGGCGCATAGGCATGGTAGCCGATTATAGCCAATGAATGCATGGACGAACTAAAAAAAGCACCGTCCAAAAAAAAGCCTGTCGGGAATGAAGATAGCTTCTGTTTCCTGACAGGCCTTTTTGTTTTTAGCTGAGTACTGCTTTAATAGGCACTACTTTAAGTTGATGATTGACTTGTCGTAGTCTGTTGGCGGTACAAAGCCCATGAGTGTCATGAGGGTTGCAGGCCAAGAAGAAATGCCAAGTCCTTCGTTAAGGTGCTCGGTGTCGTATTCGCCCTTGTATTCAGGGTCGTAGATGATGCCTGGTACCGGGTTAAGGCTGTGGCTTGTCTTTGCCTTTGGTTCGCCGTTTGCGTCTTTTGCTACAGAGCCGTCCTTTTTGTGCTCGTACATGTCGTCACTGTTGCCGTGGTCAGCGGTGATGCACATGATTCCGCCGGCTTCTTCGATTGCAGCTTTAAGCCTTCCAAGCTGCAGGTCCATTCCTTCCATTGAGCATACAACGGCATTGAATACGCCTGTGTGGCCAACCATGTCTCCGTTGGGGTAGTTAAGGCGGATGTGGTCGTACTTGCCGCTCTTGATTGCATCGATTACCTTGTCGGTGATTTCTGCACACTTCATCCATGGGCGTTGCTCGAAAGGAACTACGTCGCTTGGGACTTCCTCGTAGGTTTCAAGGTTCTTGTCAAATTCACCGGGGCGGTTTCCGTTAAAGAAGTAGGTTACGTGGCCGTACTTCTGGGTTTCGGAAATTGCCATAAGGTGTACGCCGCTCTTTGTAAGGTATTCACCCATTGTGCGGTCAATGCTTGGCGGGTTAACAAGGTACTGGGCTGGCTTGTGGTTGTCGCCGTCGTATTCCATCATTCCTGCGTATTCTACTGTTGGAACGCGCTTTCTGTCGAACTTGTCAAAGGATGAGTCTCCCTCGAATGCAGCGGAAATTTCAAGTGCGCGGTCGCCGCGGAAGTTAAAGTAGATTACGCTGTCGCCGTCTTGGATTGTTCCAACTGGCTTTCCGCCTTCTGCGATTACAAATTCATGCATGTCCTGGTCAAGAACGTCGGGTGTTTCGCTGCGGTAGGTCTTGATTGCTTCTGTTGCGCTTGCAAACTGGCGTCCTTCTCCAAGAACGTGTGCGTACCAGCCGCGCTGAACCATGCTCCAGTCTGCGTTGTAGCGGTCCATTGTCATGTACATGCGTCCGCCGCCCGATGCGATGCGGTAGTCTGAGTCCTTAAAAGATGCAAGGAATTCTTCGAGGGGTGTAATGTATTCGAGTGCGCTTGTTGGTGGAACGTCGCGTCCGTCCAAAAGTGCGTGTACGCGGATTTTCTTGATTCCTTCTTTGTTTGCCTGCTGAACCATGCCCTTGAGGTGGTCTATGTGGCTGTGAACGTTGCCGTCAGAAACGAGGCCAATAAAGTGGAAGGTTGAATTCTTGTCCTTTACGTTCTTTACAAGTTTTTTCCAGGTTGCGCCTTCATACAAAGTGCCGCTTGTAATTGATTCTCCTACGAGTTTTGCGCCCTGTGCAAATACGCGTCCGCAGCCCATTGCGTTGTGGCCAACTTCGCTGTTTCCCATGTCGTCGTCTGAGGGAAGGCCAACTGCTGTTCCGTGGGCCTTGAGTTTTGTGTGGGGGCAGTTTGCCGTGAACCAGTCAAGGTATTTCATCTTGGAAGCTTTTACGGCGTCTCCTTCTTCGTACTTGCCGTAGCCTACGCCGTCCATAATAACAAGAACTACAGGACCCCTGCGTCCCTTCCAGTTTGGATTTTTTGCAAGCGGATGCATAGTGTCCGCAACTTTTTCTGCCATTGGATAACTCCTTACACTAGATAGTCAATAGAAGCATTATATTGAATTTTTTAACTCTGGGCAATGTGTGGATAATGGATAATTGATAGTGGATAGTAGTCTTTTGGACAGTGATTTTGCGGCGCTTTTGTATGTTTTCGAATTTGTTGCAATAAAGAACATCTTGCCATTTTTTACTTGTCCAACAAGCAGCGCCATGGACTTTACTTGAAGTTCGGTCCCTGAGCCCTGTCGAAGAGCCGTGTAAAACTGGCAAAAAAATGGCAAGGAGGCCATTTTTGAAGCGCTTTCCGGGGTTCCGCTCCCGCTCCATTGCCGGGGTTCGACTGCGCTCACCCAGCGGCAACGGCTACGCCGCCCCTCCAATCCCTGCCGCGCTTGGGGATGCAAAAGTCCTGCATGGAAGATACAGCTCCATCTTGAAAAGTACGCATGAAAAATGTAAACTGGAGCCGCAATATGAAAAAAGTCTTTGAGTCTAAGTATGGAACAGAAGTGGAAGAGTTAAAAAAGCATTTGGAAGATAAATGCTTTGAAAGCCAAATCCATGAAACCTTTGAAAACTTTGAGCTTCTCGTTGATGAAAATATTTATGATGAAGTCCTTACAGAAATAAAGGGAATGAAAAAGAAGCTGTCTGGAAGTGTCATTGCAGACAAAAAGCCTGTCACGGAAAACAGGTCCAATCAATATGAAAAAGGAAGTTTTGACTACCTTGTTGAAGAATTTTTCCACTTGAGTTTTCCAAAGCTTCTGCTGCTTTCTTTAATCTATTCTCTTGTGATAGGCATAGGCTTTGCAATTTATGCAGTCTGTAAATTTTGTGTGGAAAAGACTTTTAGCGCAAAGGGTCTGCTTCTTTTTGCCTTTCCCTTTTGCATGACTATGATTTTAAGCCTGTTTGTACTGCTTCCTGCCCGCTACTACAGTGTCTTTTCTATAGTGGACGAGATATTCACAATTTGCTCCACCAAAAGGGACGATGATTCAGAAGAAAGGCAAAAAAGCTTTGCTTTTATAAAGGCAATAATTGGCCACATTCTTATCTTGTGTGGCGCTATCTACATTTTTTGTGATGCTCTTGCACAGTGATAGGTACGGTTGGTAAAAAATTGCATCCATGCAATTCTTTACCATGAGTTTTCTGCGAAAACTCACCTGCTTTTTATTCAAACAAAAGACGCGCCATCCATGGCGCTGCTTGTTTTACGTCTATTTGGACCCGCGGAACCCCGGAAAGCCCCTTCAAGATGGCCTCCTTGCCATTTTTTCTTGCAGGAAAGTGGCGCTTTTTTTAGCGATACTTCGAGAGCCTAAGTCCCAGGGTGCTATGTACTATATAAAATGGCAAGTGTTCTTTTGGGACGCATTTGTTTTGCATAAAAAGGTGCCGCAAAATTGTGAAACTTGTTCAGCAAAAACTACCTACTTTTGGTAATTGTTATATGAGTTGTCAAAGTGCGCATGAAAAGTGGTGTTTTGTGCCAAAAAGTGCGCATGAAAAATGTAAGATTAAGGCATGGAAAGGCTTGTTTTTTCAAAACTGGAGCAGTGGAAGAATTCTCCCGCAAGAAAGCCGCTTGTCCTAAGGGGGGCAAGGCAGGTTGGCAAAACATGGGTAATGAAGGAATATGGGAGTGGCTCTTCACCGGGGAACCAACTTTCCGGTCGGTAAGGTTGATTTGTTGAATCTTTATCCGCTTTCATTCACTGAATTTTTAATGGCCACAGAAAATGAGCAGCTTATTTCTGTTCTGCAATCATGCGACTGGAATTTGATTTGCTCGTTGAAGACCCGCTTTATTAGAAGGATGAAAGAATATTTTTATGTCGGAGGAATGCCGCAGGCCGTGCAGAGTTTTATTGACGAGCAGGACTGGAATCTTGTTCGGAAGATTCAAAAAACACTTCTTGAAGTTTATCAGCAGGATTTTTCAAAATATGCAAGTGCGGAACTTTGCGCAAGGCTGAATCTCGTTTGGAATTCTATACCAGCCCAGCTTTCTAAGGAAAACAAAAAATTCATATATGGGCAGATAAAAAAAGGCAGCCGGGCAAAAGACTTTGCGCTTGCAATACAATGGCTTTCTGACTGCGGGCTTATTCATCTTGTTCACGGACTTTCAAAGCCGGGTTATCCACTAAAAGCATACGAAGAACTTGATTCCTTTAAGATTTACATGAATGACATAGGCCTGCTTTGCGCTTTGGGAGGAACAGACATAAAAACAATTCTTGACGAAAATGTGTTTTTTGTGGAATTCAAGGGGGCTTTGACGGAGCAGTTTGTTTTGCAGCAGCTTTTGTCGTCAACTGACTTAAAGCTCTTTTATTATTCTTCTCCCAACTCGTCAGGTGAAATTGATTTTGTTACGCAGATTGAAGACCTTGTCGTTCCCATAGAAGTAAAGGCTAGCGAAAACTTGCAGGCAAAAAGTCTTAAGGCCTTTCATCAAAAGTGGCAGAACGAATTTTCCGTCCGTACATCCTTGGCTGATTTTAGGCGTGATGGCTGGCTAACGAACGTTCCCCTTTACGGAATACACAATATAGAAAGGTGCAGGCTGCCACAGTAGTGCAGAATACTGTTAAACGTTACCCTGAACCAGTCTATACATTCTTTGCAGACTGGTTCAGGGGATTTTTTTTGCGGCTTTTTTACAGCTTATTCGCTTTCCGTAACTGGAGTACGACTTGGATTGGGCGGGGTATCACCTCTGTATGTAAAGGTCACACTACCAATCGCTTTAGCAAAGGGGTCATTTTGCATAAAGCCACCCCCTTCAATTATTGTAGCTGGCCGAAACCTTACTGACTCATCATTAGGCCATTTGAAATGTATCAGTCCGTCATTTTCTATCCTGTATCTCTTCTCGTCTGGGACTACGCTTGGTACAGCGGAAGGTAGAAGTTCATTTTCGTAGAAGAAGGCATATGAACAATCCCATTTTCCCTCGGGAAAGAAGTAATAATAAATAGCATCGGTATAGATATAGTCACCTTCCGTATATGGTTCTGATACATAGTATCCTTGAGCCATCCCGCCCCATTCGTAGTTATCATCGCCGTCACCACTGCTACCTCCACCTCCTCCGCAAGAGGTAAAGCTGAGTGTGAGCAGGATAGCCGACAGAACAATAAAGCCTTTGCGTACGTTCATTTTTTGCCCCCGCCGTTATTGCCTGAACTAGGTTGGGACGGAGGGTTGTTGCCTCTGTTTCCGCCGCTTGGATTTCCGGATGTGGATGGCATTCTGCCACCTTCGCCAATGTAAGGGTTTCCGGGTCTTACTGTTGTTTTTGCCATAAATCACTCCTATGTTTGATTTGATTAACCGAAGTCGAGCGCAGCAAGACTTCGGTTAATGGGATTAGTCAATCCCATTCCCTAAAGTATACTTTAGGGAATTTTTTTTCAGATATAACAGTACTCTTGCAAGAGCAAAAAATGCGTGCTAGAGTGGAATGGTGGAATACATGGCCCTTGCAGTTCTTGCGCTTTTTCTTGCTCTCATAGTTTTTTCTATAATACTCAATGTACGCGACATGAAGTGGTTCGTTGACTTTACGGATGCCGATGCTAAGGAGAAGCTTTTGGCGCTTAAGCTTGACGGCGCAGAGATTAGGCGCTACAGGAGACGGCGCGCCCGCTTTGGACGCTTTGGCAGTAGTGAAAGTCTTTCTGATTACGTTCAGATTCCGTTGGAGGCAAAGCTTCCTGTGAACCAGGGTGAATCTGGCGGTGGAAGTTCTGCCGCGGAGGGAAAGGCTCTTGCCGCAGCAAAGGCTGTGATGGGCATTGCAAAGGGAACGGCCATTCTTACTGACCAGAACGACCTTCTGCTTGTTTTTGGCAAAAAAGACGGAAAGGAACACAAAATATATTCATGCGACTTTACACTTGAACGCTTTGAGCTTGCAAAGGATGTCCTTTCTGTACTTGGCGGTTCGACGAGTGGTTCCTGAGCCAGTCGAAGGACTCACCAACCGTAGTTCGACTGGTGGTTCCTGAGCTTGTCGAAGGACTCACCAACCGTGGTTCGGGTGGGCTTGGCAACCTCGGATAAACGTACGCCGCCGTGGAACCCCGAAGTTGACGCGCAGCGGCAATGAGCGTTAGCGAAGGGTGGAAGGGCGGTGACGAAGGGCATGGGCGGTCGAGTTAGCCAAGATATAAAATGGTAGAGCCTAAAAAAGTACCGTCCAAAAGAAAAATAAAAAAAAAATTGCGCAAACTTGTTAGTTTTTGAAAATTCAGGGCACATATATAAGTGATGGAAAATGAATTTTATGCAGCGCAAAAGACAAAGCCGGATATCCGAGAGCTTACGATAGAGCGGGGGCTGGGCTACCCAAGCGATGAAGAGCTTCTTATGCTGATTCTTAACAAGGGAACCAGGGAGTGCCCGGTTGAGCAGCTTGCCCACAAGGCGATGAAGGTTATAAACACCAGTAACCCCGAAGATTTGGTGGAACGCCTTACCCTAATAGACGGTATTGGCTACGCTAAGGCTCTTGCTTTGGCGGCGGCGGTGGAGATTGGCAGAAGGCGAAACTGCTACCTAAAGAGTGTTATTACAAGCCCCTTGGACATTCTTCCCTATGTAAAGCATTTTTCCCTGGAGCAGAGGGAGCATTTTGTTAGCATTGCCCTAAACGGCAGCCGAGAAATAATAGAAGAGCACGTTGTTTCCGTTGGGACTTCCAAGCGGACAATGGTTCACCCAAGGGAAGTCTTTAACCACGCGGTAAGGGTGAATGCTTCGGGCATAATATGCTGCCACAATCATCCCTTTGGAAAGTGCCTGCCAAGCCGGGAGGACATGAATGTAACTTCGAGGCTGCTTCTTGCGGGGGAGGTTCTGGGCATAACGGTTCTTGACCACATAATAATAACCCCGGACTCCTATTTTAGCTTTTTGGAGCACGGTATGCTAAAAAAATCAGTCGGCCAAGAAAGGGGGGCTTTGGAAGGGGTTCCTTTAGATGTCCGTTCGCGGAATGACCGTTCTGGGAATGGCACCCCACTGGATGACCGTCCGCAGACTGACCATTCGCAGGATGACCGTTCTTGGAATGGCACCCCACTGGATGACCGTCCGCAGACTGACCGTTCTCTGAGGGGTGAGCCACAAGATGGGCATCCTTTGAATGACAATCCACAGGATGCCCATCCACAGGATGACCATCCACAGGATGCGGCTATTTTTGAATGAAGTTTGCAATCAGCTTGTCTTCGTGGGCTACGTGGGAAAGAATCCAGTCGTAGAGGAATTTTACAAACTGCAGCGCATTGGTAAAGGTCATTTCGTCAAAGCCTTCAAAGTCTTTCTGAACCTTGCGGGTAAACTTGTCGTGCTCCTTCTTGTGCCTTGGCAGGTCGGGGTAGTTTGCTTCTGCCATGAGCTTTTCTTCCGTGCCAAAGTGTATTATTGCGTAGTCCACACATTCTGTAAGCGCTTCCTTGACCGGGGGCTTCCATGCTCCAGATTCGGAAGATGAGCCTCCCTGCATGAGTTTTTTGTATGTTTCGTTGCAGAGTTCTATAAGCCTCTTGTGCTGGGCATCTATTCCGGGAATGCCGATGGCGTATTTGTTGTCCCATTTTATATAATCACGTACTTCGTAAGTACCAGCGCTTTCGTTGTTAGTTGTCATATTAAAGCCCCAATTTATTTTTTGAAGTTACGTTAGTCTGTTTTGTGCGGAGCGGGAAGAAAAATCTTTGGAGGTGGGACGTAGGAAAAAAGCAAGGAGGGACCCTTTAGGGAGGATTCCTTGATTTTTTCCGTTACTGGGACCCGCCTCCAAAGATTTTTCTGGACGTGGAGCACAAAACAGACTGCCGTGTTCTGACCCCCATTATAGCACGAAATGCACACTTGTGGTATAATAAAACATCATGACAAAGAAAGTTTACATCATTGGACATAGAAATCCCGACACAGACTCCATCGTTGCAGCCATTTCCTACGCAAGGCTCAAGCAGCTTTTGGGTCATCCCGAATACATTGCAGCCCGTGCCGGCCACCTTTCCCCGCAGACTGAATACATCCTTAAAAGGTTCAAGATAAACCCCCCGCTTTACATGGCAGACCTGATTCCCAAAGTTGAATTCTACATGAACACAAACTACGAATCCGTAAAAGAGGACGTTTCCCTTTGCAAGGCAGTAGACAAAATGATGGGCACAAATTCTTCCATATTACCCATCGTGGACGAAAAGGGTCTCTACAAGGGTGTCCTAAACTACAACGCCTTTGCCCTAAATTCCTACAAGCTCCTTAACCCCAACCGCGGTGACATCTTCCTTGCAAGCCTGCGCCTAATAGAAAAAACGCTAAACGCCACCCCAATCGTGGAATTTGACCCTGACACATACTTTAACTGCTTCATAATGATTGCAGACGACGACGTGCCAACATTCAAAAAGCTCCTGGAAGCACGCAAAAGCGAAAACATAATAGTAATCACAGGCGACCGCGAAGACATACAAAGGCTTTGCATAGAGGCAAAAGTAAAAGCCCTAATCGTAACAAGGGACTACATAATAAACAAAGAACTGCGTGAACTTGCCAAAAAGAACCGGGTCTCAATAATTTCGGGACATGATTCAACCGCAACCACAGCCATGCTAATAGAATTTTCATCCCCGGTAAGCGCAATGGCAGACTCCAAGGCAAAACCCGTACGCCAAGACGAAACCGTACAGAAAATACGCCCCCTGCTTGCAGAAAGCACAGCCCGCTGCCTGCCGGTAATCGATGCCAACAACAAGGTAATCGGAACCCTTAGCGAAAGCGACCTCTTGTCAGAAGCAAACATACAGGTAATTTTGGTAGACCACAACGAAGCCCGCCAGGCAATAGAAGGAGTTGAACACTACGTAATACAGGAAATAATAGACCACCACAGAATCAACACCTTCTCCACCCGCTACCCAATAACGCTCATCAACAAGCCTGTGGGTTCAACAAGCACAATAATAGCAAACCTCTACCGCGAAAACCACGTCTCAATTCCCAAGGACATAGCAAGCCTGCTTTTGTGCGGAATCCTAAGCGACACCCTAATACTCCAGTCAGCAACCACGACTGAATACGACGTTGCAACTGCCCAGTACCTTAGCAGCATAACGGAGCTGGACATAAAGGAACTTGGCAGCGACATAATCCGCCACGGAAGCAAAATAGGCGGACGCAGCGCAAGCGACGTAATTGGCCAGGACCTAAAGGAATACGAGGACGGCAAAATAAAGTACAGCGTAAGCCAAATAGAAGTGGACGACCCCGGCGAAGTGCTAAAGCGCAAGGACGAATTCTTTGCAGACCTGGAAGCAAGCAGACGTGCAGGCGGAAAACTCTTCCACGCCCTTTTGGTAACGGACATAACCCAGCTAAGCAGCATAATGCTAATAGCCTCCGAACCGTCTTTTGAAAGCATCCTGGGCTTCCCCAAAACCGAAGAGCACACCTATTACCTAAAGGACGTAGTTTCCCGCAAAAAACAGCTGGTGCCCCTGCTCTCCGAATTGGTTGCAAAACTGGTAGAAGGCTAAATTTTTTTCTGAATTCTCTTTAGGAGCCCATTTGTTGGTTAAACTGCTTGCAATTTTTCCCCCTCGCAAACAAGTAGCCCCATGGAGGGCGCGTTGCCTGTTTGCAAACAGAGCCGGTCAGTTTTCGAAGAAAACTGACGGGTAAAAATTGCAAGGAAGCAATTTTTACCCGCTTTTCGCACTTCCGCTTGCGCTCCATTCTTCCGTTCGCTCGCTTTGCTCCCTCTCTCCAGAACGCCTTCGGCGGTGCTACAATCGGGGCTAGGCTTGTGGGTGTGAAAAAAATACCGAACATGTCATTCCGAACGCTACGCTCCAACCGCACGCCAGCTATGGTCGGATGTTTCGGAATCTCTGTACACGAACCTTTGTTAGTTTTTTTGTTATACTTTCAACAGGATTTTTTCCTGTTTCTCCGATACACCCTGTTTCGAATATGTTGTGATTTTTAAGCCCATCCCAAGACTGTCAAGGTAATCTATTAATGTAGATATTTTCATATCTTTTCTTTTTTCTATTTTTGAAACGGACGACTGGGTAAAATTTGCCATCTCAGATTGTTTTACATTCTGTTCTTCGCGGAGCTGGGCAAGGCGGATTGACATAATATCCTGCTCGGCTTTTATGTGAGCTCTTCTTACGGCTTCGGGAGACATATTACTTTCCATCATTTTGATTGCGTCTTTCATCTTCCAACCTCTTCTCATGTTTTTCAATGATTACCTCGGATTCTGCAATTAAATCCTTGTAAAACTTATCTTGGTCTTTGCCTTTTTTATCTCCGCCAATGAGCAGAAAAGCTTCTCTGGCAGAATCAAAATAATAGGATACACGTAGTACATGTTGCTGCGTCTGATTTCTAAGTTCTTTTAGGTTCCTATATTTCTTTGAACCACGAAGGACATCTGCATATGGACGAGGAAGGTTAGGACCGTACTGCCGAAGCAAAAGTACTCTTTGTAATACAGCCTCCTTACAGTCTTCATCCAAAGTTAGAAACCAAGCATCATATTCATCTGATGAACCTACACTCCACATACATTAATTATATGAATTAAAGTGAATATTTGTCAAGGTAAGGATATCTTTATTGGTTTTCAGACGGATTTGCCTGGGAGCGGAACACACACAACGGTAGCAAGTGCGTAGCGTTGTGCGCTGAAACCCCGCATTTGCGCGTAGCGTGACAGGTGCTTAGCTTCAAGCCCCGTAACGAATTTAATCTCCTTAAATCCTAGCCTTATGGAATCAGTTTTGTGTGTAGCGGAAGGCAAAGACGGCTGAAAACCCGCATTGGAGCGGAACGAGCGTAGCGAGTTTAATTTCCTATTCCGCGACACCGCGGGTTTTCAGACGGATTTGCCTGGGAGCGGAACACAAAACTGAGTTTCAGGGTAAAAAAAACTACCCTTTTGGATAGTTGCATTTACTTTGACATGTGCTATACTGGAAATGTCCACCTATGATTACAGGAAGATTATGCATCCGAAAAACAAAGTCCGCTCTATTCTATTCTATTCTATTCTATTCTATTCTATTCTATTCTATTCTATTCTATGGCTTTTTACCGCCTGTTCAAATTCCTTTAACGAGCCTGTAAGGGAATACCACGAATACTGGACGGAAAACGTTACCGTTGGCCGCATAGACGTAGAGACTCCCTACAGAAAGGTAAGCGGAACTCCCAACATTGCGGCAAAAAATCCTGTGGACATAAGCGTACTTCTTACAAATGCCCGCCAGTTTGACCTTGAGGTTGACGGCGAAGAAGGCCCCTATTATTCAGTCTTGGACACAAACGGAGAAGAGGTTGCAAGGGACAAGTCCGTTTCCCTTTCGCAAGACAAGTCTGCCATATCCCTTAACATGACCCTTTCCGACGAAACGGAAAAGCACTACCTGGAAGTAAAGGGCCATTTTTACATCATCAAGGACGAGGCAAAATTTGAAGTTCCATATTCATATTCTTTCATTCAGAACACACCGCCCGATGCCCCAAGGAACCTAAAGAATCCAACAACGGTGGAATACGGCTACCACTGCCTTCATTTTGACTATCCCCAGAATCTTGAGCGGAACAAGGATGGTGGATCTGTGGACGGCTTGCAGTACAAGGTTGACTGTTACCTTTATGATGGCGGCTCCTACCGTCTGGTGGATTCCAAAACCCTTACAAAAGACGACAGCCTTGCTTCCGGCGAATTTGTCTATTATTTTGAAAGCCAGGAAGCTTCCCTTCAATACGATTACGTTGTTACCGCCATAAGACCCAGTGACGGATTCAAGAGCGAAACTGTTAGTACGGCATCTGCCCTTGGCGCCTGCTACGTAATGGAACCAACCGTTGTATTTGGAACTAATGGACAGACGACTGGCGAAAAACTGCTTGGGCCGGATGGGGAAAAGTACGAAGTGTTTGAATACACAGGAGAAACTTACGGCTTTACCGCGCAAAACAACGATGCCGCCGCAACCATGGAAGTAGACATTAACGGCGTAAAAACTACGGAAAATATCCAGAACAAAACTTCTATGGCAACCGCTGCAAATTCAACCGGGGAAGGTTTTTACAATATAAAAATTACTGTCTCCAAGAATTTGTGCCGCCCGATTGTTATAAAAAAGAAATATTACCTTGTTCCAAAACTGACCGCTCCAGATATTGTATATACCGGAACAGAAACAACGGAAACAAAAACAAACCCTGCCGACGGCGAAGACTACAACATTATGAAGTACAGCTACCTTTCCTATGACAATCTTATGCTTAGCGTAACCAACACCTACCTTGGCTCTGGCGCAGAAATGCAAATTGTAATAGACGGCGGTGACCCGGTAACGACAAACATAGCCAATCATGTACTGTCTGACAATAACTTCCATACCGTCAGCGTAAGCATTACAAAGGAACACTGCACCCCAGTCCCCGTGCACGAAAAAAAGATTTATGCAAAGATGAAGCCGGTAACTGTCTGGAATGGATTTACGCGGTTGTACTGCAATATGGATGATGACGGAGATGAATGCGAGATGAACCGTTGTATCTATATCTCTAAAAACGATTCAGAAACAGAAACAAAAACTCTTCGTGAGTTTGACGACATTAATTTTGATGAATTTAACTGGGAAGAGTTCTGGAGAAACACTTGTACTTTCACGATGAATAGTAAAACTGATTATCTGCACATAACATCTAATTTAAAAGAAAGTAGCGATAATATTAGTCAGCTTAATGAGAAAATTTATCTTAACCGGCTTGTGGCTTACAAACGAAACAACGGTAATGAATGTAATATAGATACAAGGAGCAGTGACGTGTTCCTTAATATTTACTTCTACGTAAGCGATTAGTAGTTTTAGGGTCGAGTTTTCTTGCAAAAAAAGTGTCATTCCGTGCTAGACCCGGAATCTGTGGACGGTAAGGTGTTGGACTCAACCCCATTCCCATTCTTGAACAAATTATCTTGACGCAGGTTATTATTTACCATTATATTTAAAGTAAAAGAAGGAGGTAATTCTATGACTGAAAAACCAGAGTGCTTTGTTCTTACAGGGGAATGGGGCAAGAAAGTTTATGAAAACATAATGAATGCAAAGCCTCTTTCTAAACCCCAGTATACAAAAAAAGAAAGGGATGCTTTTAACAGGGATTTTTTGCGCTATCTACCAGACATAATTAATAATTGGAACAAATCAGTTCAAAAATAATATGAGCTTTATACCTGTAGAAATTAATTCAGAGTATTTCTCGTATGAACGTCTTGTAGATAATAACAATGAATTTTCTTTAAGACGTTTTGCCGCAATTCATAACGCCGAGGGTATAACGGATTATTTTCGTAATCAGGCAATGAAAGATGAAAACGACAATTCTGTTCGGAATTATCTTGTAAAACTAAAGGGAACTGAGGTTCTTATAGGTTGCTTTTCTTTAAAAAACGGATCAATTCCATATAATGAAAAATCTATTGAGCTAAAGTTTTCAAAGGAAACAAAACTTGTGCCTGGGATTGAGCTTGTAAATATTGCGTTAAATGATTATTCTCTGAAAATTATAAAACAATTTGACAAAAAAGTTGGACGGAATATTTTTTATGATATTATACAACCTGTTGTTAAACATATTTCTGAGGAAACAGGTGTGAAAGTTTTGTATCTTTTTGCTGCAAACTCAAAATTGGCTAACTATTATAAGACTTGGGGTTTTTATCCTGTGGATGATAAAAGTTTTAATGCCCGCTTGAATGAAGATTGGCAAAGTGAATACAGTCAAGATTGTATCTTTATGTATAAGCCGATTGTTGAAATTTCATATTAATCAGAAAAAAAACAACTTACGCCGCCGTGGAGGGGCGGGCGTAAGCCCGTTCCGAAGGAATGGAGCCGGAGGGCGGAACCCCGGAAGGGCGGTGACGAGTGGCAGGGGCGGTCGAGTTAGCCAAAGGGTAAAATGGTAGAGCGATTAGGACTTCCGTCCATAAGACTTCGTCCATAAAGAGAAGATTGGCTATAGAACATAAAGTTTTGGAATTAGACAGACCCTGTGGTTCGACAGGTGGTTCCTGAGCTTGTCGAAGGACTCACCAACCGTTCAGGGTGACAGGCTCTTCGGCAGGGTGACGGGCAGTTCGGAATGACAGGTTTATCAAAAATAGATTGTACAAAGGCTGTTTTTTTGCTAAAACTATTGCATGACAAAAAAGAGTTTGGGTGCTTTTTGCAGCGTGGGGCTTGTGCTTTGCGCTTGTATTTGGGGATTTGCGTTTGTTGTGGTAAAGGACAGCCTTGACTATATTGGGCCTGTCTGGATGATTGCCTTTAGGTTTTCTATTGCGGCTTTCTGCCTTGGCCTTTTGCTGCATAAGAGGCTTCTTGGGCTTACAAAAAAGACCTTTATGCGCGGAATGCTTTTGGGCTTCTTTTTGTTCATGGCTTATCTTTTGCAGACTATCGGCTGCAAGTTCACTACGGCAGGGAAGAATGCCTTTCTTACTACGGTCTACGTTGTTTTGGTTCCGCTTTTTGCGTGGCCACTTTTTAGGAAGAGGCCCAGCTGGTATGTCTTTGTGGCTGCCCTTATGTCTGTTAGCGGGATTGGGCTTTTGGCCCTTAAAAACGAGGGCAATATTCTTAGTATGAACAAGGGTGATGTGCTTACTCTTTTTTGCGGTATTTTTTACGCCCTGCATATTTTGTTCACGTCGCATTTTAATGCCTATGACGATCCCCTTTTGCTTACCGTTTTGCAGTTTGCGGCGGCGGCTCTTCTGGGCTGGATTTGTGCCCCATTCATGGACGGTACATTTCCGCTTGAAATCTTTACGAATGCCCGCGTGATTTTTTCTGTGCTCTATCTTGGTGTTATGAGTACGCTTGTTTGCTTTGTCCTTCAGAACGTGGGTCTAAAATATGTTGCCCCGGCACTGGCATCGCTTTTCCTTTCTCTTGAATCTCTCTTTGGTGTTCTCTTTAGCACCCTGCTTTTGCACGAAGCCGTTACTCCTCGCATGCTTCTTGGCTGCACCCTTATTTTTGCCGCAATAATTCTTGCCGAGGTGGTGCCGGAGCTGGTGAAGGGGAAGGAAGCAATAGTCTAAAAATTGGAAATATAGTATACTTAAATTATGTTTGCCTTAGCAGAAACACTTGAAAAAGAGCGAATATCTCATGCAGTGGAAACTTCCGTTAATCATAAGGAATCTTTTGGGCAATATTTTACTCCTTATCCTATAGCTAAGTTTATGTCTTCATTATTTCCTGCAACAGATAAAAAAATAAAGCTTCTTGATCCAGGTGCAGGTATAGGAGTTCTTTCTTGTTCTTTTATGGAAAGAATTGCAAAGGAAAAATGGAATATTCCAGCCATTCATATTTCTGCTTATGATATTGATAATGATGTATACGATGCTTTAAATGAAAATATAGCATCGTCAAGTTCGGCTTTTAAAAAATCAGACTATGAAATATTTTCAGAAGATTTTTTGGAGAAAACTTCATTCGAATATACATGGAAAATTAATGAAACATACACTCATGTGATAATGAATCCTCCGTATAAAAAAATACTGACTAACTCTAAAGAGAGACAGTCTGCTCGTGCTTTCGGGCTTGAAACTGTAAATCTTTATTCTGCATTTATGGGGGCGGCCGTTTCTCTTACGGAGGATAATGGCTATATCGTTGCGATTGTTCCGCGAAGTTTTTGCAATGGTGTCTATTACAAGTCGTTTCGTGAGTTCATTCTAAGAAATTGTGCAATAAAACATATTCATCTGTTCGAATCTCGGGATAAAGCATTTAAGGATGAAGCAGTTTTGCAGGAAAATATAATAATAATGCTTCAAAAAAATGCAGAGCAAAGAAATGTAAAGATTTCTTATTGCAATGATGACTCTTTCATCGGACTTTATGAATTCGATGTTCCGTTTAATCAAATTCTACACGAAAATGACAGCGAAAAATATTTTAATATTCCTATAAAACAACAGATTGAAAATGAAAAGTTAACAGCCTACTCGAGTTTAAAAGATTTAGGAATAAAAGTTTCAACAGGTCCGATTGTTGATTTCAGAATGAAGAATCTTTTGCTCAAAGATTATGCACCAAAATCTGTACCGTTAATCTATTCTGTTCATTTGAAAAATCATCGACTTTCATGGCCTCAGGAATCTAAAAAACCAAATGCAATTTTGAAATCTGACGAAGTTAATAAACAATTTTTCCCGAAAGGTTTTTATGTTCTTGTAAAGCGATTTTCTACAAAAGAAGAAGCGAAAAGAATTGTTGCTTCTATAATAACACCCGATGACTTTGTAAACAATTGTATTGCTTTTGAAAATCATCTGAATGTATTCCATTTGAATAAAAATACTCTTTCAGAAAACATGGCCTATGGTTTGGTTTGCTGGCTTAATTCAACATATATCGATGGAAAATTCCGACTTTTTAGTGGGCATACACAGGTCAACGCAACAGATTTGCAAAATCTTCCTTACCCGGATCGTGAAGATTTGGAAAATTTAGGCAAACAATTGAAATCTAAAAAAGAGTGGAATCAAAATCTTTTTGATAAACTTTCAAAGGTTATAACAAAATGAAAATTGAAGAGCAGATAAAACAAAAACTCGAAGAAGCTATCGATATCCTCAAAAAGTTTGGAATGCCATCAGCCCAGCAGAATGAAAGAACAGCATATTGTTTGCTTGCGTTGTTGAATGTTACTCCTGAAAAGAAATGGAAAAATGCTGAAAATCCACTTGTCGGAATAACACCGATGATGACTTTTGCAAAAGAATATTACAAAAAGGATTATGCTCCCAATACACGAGAAACCTTCCGAAGATTCAGCACTCATCAGGATGGTACAAGCTGGAATTGTGCTTTATAATCCAGACAAGCCAGATAGAGCCGTAAATAGTCCGAATGCGGTTTATCAGATTTCACCAAAAGCTTTAGGAGTTATAAAAGCATATAAATCATCTGCGTTTGACTCTTTGCTTGCAGACTTCATAAAAAATCAGTCTACTCTTTCTGCACAATATGCGCATGAACGAGAAATGAATATGGTTTCTGTAAAAATCAAAGAAGGTCATCATATTCAAATTTCACCAGGGAAACACAGTGAATTAATTCGCGATATTATAGAGCAAATGGCTCCAAGATTTTTGCCAAACAGCACCTTGATTTATGTCGGTGATACAGGTGAGAAATGGGGCTATTACGACCAAGAACTTGCAGGAAATCTTTTATTCAATGTTCAGCAACACGGAAAAATGCCCGATGTAATTCTTTATGTTGAGGATAAAAAGTGGCTTGTCCTTGTAGAATCTGTAACATCACATGGTCCTGTTGACAGCAAAAGATACATAGAACTTGAAAATCTTTTTGAAAATGTGACTGCCGATAAAGTTTATATTTCGGCATTTCCAGATAAGAAAACTTTCACTCATTATGCTCAAGAAATTGCTTGGGAAACAGAAGCGTGGATTGCTGACAATCCTACCCACATGATTCATTTTAATGGGGATAAGTTTATTGGTCCCCACTGACAAAACTGTTAAGTTGTGGCGCGATTTAACACATTTTGCTATTCCTGTGGGCAGAAAGATGTTTGCAGCTACAAGCACGGCCGGGATTGGAGGGGCGGCGTAGCCGTTGCGGAACGAAGTGGAGTAATGGAGCGGGAAGGGACCCGCGGAACCCCGGAAAGCCCTTAAAAAATGGCCTCCTTGCCATTTTTGAGCCCGGGTTTTCTTGCAAAAAACCGCGAACTTCTGCGCAAACATTTGACGCGCCCTCCATGGCGCTGCTTGTTGGACAAGTAAAAAATGGCAAGATGTTCTTTTTTTTGTATTTGCTTTAACTAGGCAAGTGCCGCAAAAAAAAAATCCTTCAAAAATCTGCAAAATTCAGAGTTGGCTTAAATTTGTGGACAAATCCCATGACTTAATGTATAATTGAAAAGACGTGGGGATAAAAATGGAAGAAATCACTTACAAAACTACAGGCACTTGTTCTAAGGCCATTCATTTTGCGAAGGATGGCGACAAAATCACCAACATCCGCTTTGACGGCGGCTGCAACGGGAATCTTAAGGCTATTGCAAAGCTTTGCGAGGGCATGACTGCCAAGGAAATAGCAGGCAAACTGCTTGGAAACTTGTGCGGTGCAAAGAACACTTCATGTGCGGATCAGCTTGCGAAGGCTGTAATGGCTAGCTAAGAGAAAGAAATGTATATTCAGTCTAAATTTTCACAGAACACAATTGAAAGAATCTTTGCCGATTTTCAGATTAACAGCGGTGAAGAAGTCCTTTATGCAATCTGGCTTTCCGGCGGGCGCAAGGGCTTTGTTTTTACCGACAGGCGCTTTTACTGGAACATTAAGACTTCCATAGTGCGCAATTCGGAGGTTACGGACGTAAAGCTTCCTTCCAATATTATGGAAAAGAATGTTAACGGCCTTTCCGTAAAGATTATCAGCAAGGAAAAGGAAAAGACTTCTCCAACCAGCAAGTACCTTTATTTTGCCCTTATTTCCCACATTGGCCTTATCCGCTACGATGCGGCGCGTCTTTCCTACGATGAGGCTCTTAAGCTTAAGAAGATTTTTACCCAGTACATAAATGAGTCTACCCTTCCTGAACCCAGGCACAAGTCCTTTGCGGACAAGGTTTGGGCAAACAAAGAGAATGCGGCCGACTTTCTCTGGTGCCTTAAGAACGGTTCGCTTTTTAAGAGGCAGCACAAGTATATTGCTACCCGGCAGGATATTGAGGCCCGCAACGAAAAGATTACAGATTACGATGAGTCGGAAAATCCTTCCGAGGTTTACGAAGAGGGTGAATACGAGGCTGGTCAGGAAGAAAGGGCTGAACGCTATGAATCCTCCGGCTATTCTGAAGGGCAGGGCTATTCTTCTGAGCAGGGGTATTCTTCTGAATCTGCAAGGGAAGAGACTGTTCAGGAAGGCTACCAGGAAAGAGATGATTCTTCTTCCGGACGTAATGAAGTTGAAGAGGAGTCTGCTTCCGGTGAAGCTTACCAAGACCGCCAAGAGGCTGTTTCTGATTCCAGGAATGAATCTTCGCAATACGATGATGAGGAAGAAGTTCCAGCTGGGCCGGGAAGGGAGTATGTGCGCGAAAGTGCTGCTTCTTCCCGCTATCAGGATGAAGATGAAGATGGTGAAGACGAGGATTCTAGTGAGGCTGCTTCCGCAGAGAAAAAGTCTTCACGCAAGGGCCGCATGGTTCAAAGAAGGCTTAAGGCTTTGCTTATCCGCCAAAAGAGGGCTAAGCGTGATGCAGAAAAGTCTGCACAGGCTGAACGTTATGACCAGACTGAACGCTATGCACAATCAGCAGAAGAAGATGATTCTTACGCAGAAAATTCCGGGGCTGAGGAGAATGAAGCGGTTCAGCAGGATGCTCTCCAGCACATTCACTTCCACATTCTGGATGTGTTTGTTACCCTTGTTTATGCTACTGCCGCGCTTTTTGCCGTAAAGCCAATTCTTTTTGCAAAGTCAATTGCCAAGCCTTTGAACAGCATGGGCCGCTTCTTTGCGGAGATTGGAAAGCTCTTCTTCTTTGGGGACAAGGCTACCGCTGCAAGGCTTTCGGAAATAGAAATCCGCAGCGACTACATTACGGTTCTTATAGACAAGCGCAACTGCGTCTTTGCAATATTCCTGATTTTCTATCTTATAGGAAGGACTTTGCTTACTTTGTTCAACAAGGCTGCAAACAAAAAACTTTGCTTTATCTTTATGATTGGCTTTGTGCTTATATGCTTTGTTCTGCCGGTTAAGTTTTTTGTTTTTATTTTGCTTGTTCTTGCTCTTTACGGGGCTATGCAGTTTGCAAACGGAGCTTCCAAGATGACGCTTTTGTGCAAGCTTTTTGCCTTCCTGCTTGTGTTTGGAATGGAATACTATCTTGTTCACCTTGTGCTCTACCCAGGTTTCCCGGATGTTATGGCAAACGTTGTTCAGATTCTGGGCTTGCATGCCAACTGGTAGGCAAGTTTAGGGTGTGCTGATAAAGGGGAAAAAATGAATATTGCGGTTTTTGTTAGCGGAGGTGGGACAAACCTTCAGGCTCTTATTGATTACGAAAAGAATACGGCTGGCTGCCCTTACCATATTGTGCTTGTGGCTTCCAACACAAAAAAGGCTTACGCGCTAGAAAGGGCACGGCTTGCGGGGATTCCTGCCTTTGTAAGAAGCCCAGTTTCTGTTCTTGGGGCAGATAAGGCGGCGGTGGCTGACCGCGACCAAAAGCGTGAGGCTGTTAGCGATGCAATGCTTTCTCTTTGCAGGGAGTACAAGGCAGATGCTATTGTTCTTGCGGGCTACCTTTCTGTTTTAAAAGGCGCAATCATTGATGAATACAAGGACCGCATTGTAAACCTTCACCCGGCTTTGCTTCCGAAATTTGGCGGCGTTGGAATGTGGGGAGACAATGTTCATCAGGCGGTTCTTGCATCTGGCGAAAAGGAGAGCGGCTGTACAGTTCATCTTGTGGATTCTGGCTGCGATACCGGTAAAATCCTTGTGCAGAAGAAAGTGCCTGTTATGGAGGGCGATACTGTGGAAAGCCTTTACGCCCGCATTGCCCCTAAGGAACACGAGGCCATTGTTGAGGGTGTATGTCTTTTGGCACATGGGAATCAGTTTTGATCTCCACTACCAGCGAAATCTGTCTGAAGAATCCAGTGGGTTGTTTGCAAGAACCACCGTGCGGCGGTAATAGGACTTTTGTTCACTTCGTTCGCTCCGCGCAAATGGATTTTCAACCCACAACGCTACGCACTTGCTACCGTTGTGTGCTTCTCGTTGCGCTCATACACCGTAGCAAGGGCGTGCGGTGTACCCGAAGGGTGATTCCCTGTTGCTTTGCATAAAAAAATATTGTAAAAACTAATTTCCGTGCTCTTGGCACAAAAAATCTGACAAGGCTTTTTGTTATGGAAAAAAAATATCTAGCTCTTTCTTTTGATGATGGACCCAACTGTACAACTACGGCAGAGGTGCTTGACGTTCTTGAGTCTTTTGGCGTTGCGGCTTCGTTTTTTTTAATTGGACAGAATGTTACGCCGCAAAGCATTCCCATGATAAAAAGGCAACTGAAGCTTGGCTGTACGGTGGAGTGCCATTCCTGGACCCACCCCCACATGGGAAGCATGACAGAAGATGAAATTAAGAGCGAAGTTTCTAGGACTGACCAGATTATTAAAGAGCATACCGGGCGGATTCCTGAGTTTTTTAGGCCACCCTACATTGACCTGTCCGAGATTTTGTTCAATAGCGTGGAAAAGCCCTTTATTTGCGGTGCCGACTGCCAGGACTGGGAAGATTCCGTTTCTTGTGATGAGCGCATCAGAATGATTTTGGATGTGGCAAAGGCAGGGCAGATTTTTTTGCTTCACGATATGGAAGGAAATGCAAAGACCGTCCAAGCTCTTAAACGGATAATTCCTGCTTTGCTTGACCGGGGCTTTACTTTTGTTACAGTGCCTGAGCTTTTTAAGGTTTACGGTGTGAATCCCCACGTTCGCGGTAAGATTTGGTCTAACGTGCTGGAGTAGGGGAAGATGGCAGCTAGGACTTGTACAGATGCTGAAACAAGTTCAGCATGACGGGCGTTGTTCCGGGCTTGACCCGGAATCTGTGTAAGGTGATGGTTGGACAGACCCTGAAACAAGTTCAGGGTGACGGGCGTCATTCTGGGCTTGACCCGGAATCTGTGTAAGGTGATGGTTGGACAGATGCTGAAACAAGTTCAGCATGACAGCCGTCATTCCGGGCTTGACCCGGAATCTGTGTAAGGTGATGGTTGGACAGACCCTGAAACAAGTTCAGCATGGTGGCTGTCATTCCGGGCTTGACGTGGAATCTGTGTAAGGTGATGGTTGGACAGACCCTGAATCCACATTCGTAGCAAGTGCGTGCGAATGTGGCGTAGCAGTTCAGGGTGACGGTTTTTGTTGTAGGGTGACAGGCTTTGCTAGCGCCTTTGTGCGTCTGCGTTTTGTGGGAGCAGCTTTATTACTACGCGGCGGTTCTTTGCACGGCCTGCAGCAGTGTTGTTGCTTTCCACAGGTTTTGTTCCTCCGAAGCCCTTGTAAGAGAAGAGCTTTCCGTCTATTCCGTCCTGCTTGAGGGCTTCTATTACGGCCTGCGCGCGCTGGATGCTGAGAGTCATCTGGCCTGTTGGCTTGTTTACGTCTGCCGTGTGGCCTTCCACTATGATTGAATAATTTCCGCCGTTAGCAAGTGCATCCTTTATCTGCTTTGCAATAAGGCTTACGCGGGGGCGTTCTTCCGGCAAAAGTTCTGTTGAGTCTGCTATAAAGCGGAGGTCGCTTATGGTAAGGGTAAGCTCCATGCCGCCAGTTGGTGAGTCTTCAAGAGTTATGTTTGGAACAGTGTCCCTTTCTTTTTCCAGTTCCTTCTGAATCTTTGTGTAGTCAAGGTAGTACTTGGTGTTGCGCTCTGGTGCGGTTACTGCGTGGGAGATTTCTTTTTCGCCCAAAAGGATTACAACCTTTCCGTTCTTTAAGAGGTCGCGGTTTTGTGGAACTGTTGCAATGCGCAGGTAGTCGTCGTAGGAGATTACAGGGTCGCAGCGGTTAACGCCGTAGACTTTTTTTGCCATAATCCAAAGCGGGTCTTTTCCTGCTCTTTCGGTACTGCCACGTGGGCCTGTTGCGGTCATGTATTCAACTATACCGGAAGTTTTTGCTGTTTCCGGCTCTACCATGTTGCGTTCGTATACAAGGGTCATGTTTTCGTCCCAGATGCGGGGGAAAAGGCAGGGGCTTACCGAACTGTTGGTAAATTCGCCCTGTATGGGAAGAACTCCCCTTGCGTCAATTATGATTCCTGTGTAGGGGCGGGAAGCAATTCTGTCTATGGGAAGGTCCTGAACGTAGGGCTTTCTGTGCTTTATGATGAGCGTGCCTATGTCCTGAAGGTTTATTGTATTTGTGGTCTTTAGGTTGTTTGTTCCGTTGTGGAAGTAGGCAGGCGTCTGCTTGCTTTTGTCTATGATGTGGGTAAGGGCTTCGAGCGTAAGTGTTCCTTCGCGTACAAGGTCTTCTATGGTGCGGGTGTCGTCCACATAGAGGGAGAGCAGCGGGTCTTTTACAAGGATTGGAAGCTCCATCTTGATTCTGTTTACGGCAAGGGACTTTCCGCTGGGCATGGGGATTCCGGCCTTTACGACATTCATTGAGATGTCGGAGACAAAGGCATGTTTTGTCCAGTCAACCCTGCTTTCCGAGCTGATGATGGACTTGTCGCGGGAGGCGTTGGCTGCGGCATAGGCTTTTTCTTCTGCCTCGCGGATTTCTTCTTCCGTAAAGCCCTGCATGATGAATTCCGCGCGGCTTTCTGCGGACGTGGCTTCTGCCATTGCGATTACAGGACTGAATATAAAAAACAAGCCGCTTACGGCAACCAATACTTTCTTTTGCATGACTCTCTTTTGCATGTATACTTCCCCTAATTGAATATCGGCACAATTAGCTTTTTACCAATAGATAAAACCTTTTTTTCGCTTATTTCGTTAACGGAGCAAAGGTCTTCCACCGTGATTCCGTATCTTCTGGAAATTCCCCAGAGGGAATCGCCTTCTTTTACGGTGTACATTACGGCATCCGTGGCAACACCCTGCTTTTTTAGGTTTTCCTCCGTGTCTTCGGGCATGTCTCCGGGTAGCCTTAAAGAGTAAACCTCTCTTGCTGGCGTACAGTTACGGAAAAGTGCTGGGTTCAGCGTCTTTACCTTAGTCTTGCTAACGCCTGTTGCCTTTGAAATTTGGTTAAAGCTGAACATTCCGGCTGTTTTTATGTAGGTGAATTTTTCGGGCTCCACGTTTTCTATTGCCTTTACAGCCTCTTCAATGCCTGTTGCACCGTAGTAGTGGGCGTTTTCTATTATGTCTGCTATTGCAAGGAGCTTGGGCACGTACAAAATGGACTCTTTTTTAAGGATTTCGTTTTCTGCAAGGTACCAGAAGTCTTTGCCCGGATTCTGCTTTACGAATTTACCCATTGCCCCTGCCCCGCAGTTGTAGGCGGCAAGGGCAAGCTCCCAGTCTCCAAAGAAGCGGAAGTTGTACTCCAGCTTGGAAAGGGCTGCGTCTGTGGACTTCCAGGGATCTCTCCTTTCGTCGTACCAGCTGTCTTTTTCCAGGTAGGGTGCCATTGAATTTGCCATGAACTGCCAGATTCCAGTTGCACCTGAGCGGGAAACAGCGTTTGGCAGGTAGTTTGACTCTACAATAGGAAGGTACTGCAGGATAAGGGGCATGTTGCGCTCCTTAAGCTGCTCTAGAATGTAGGGCAGGTAGGGGGCTGCGTTTTCCAGTGAGCGCACAAGAACCTTCTGGCCGGATGCGGTAAGGTACTGCCTTAGGAATTTCTGGCTAAGCTCGTGCTCAATTCCGGGAAGCTCAAGTTCCTTTCGGCGCACACCGTTTTGTGTCTCTTCCCCGGACTTCATGGCGGCAACTTCTTCTTCTATAAGGGTTACCTTGTCCTTTTCCTTGTTTTTTTTGCTTTTGGAGGACTTTTTCTTCTTTTTTAGCTCTTCCTGAATCTCTTTTTCCAGAAGCTGATCCTGTTCGCTTGCGTAGGTGTCGGAGGCGTCCAGCAGGGCTTGGCTTTCCGCGCTGCCCTTACCGTCTGCGCTTGCAGATGCGTTGTCTCTGGCTGCAAGTTCCTGGGCTGTGGCGCAGGAAGACATAAGCATTGTGCATGAAAGGGCAAAAAGTGCAAGCTTTCTTATAAATCGCCTCTTGTTTTTGCGTGTTTGCAAAGAAGTGCCATCGTTCTTGCCGTTCAAGCCTACCCCGGATTGGAAGGGCGGCGTAGCCGTTGCCGCCAGGCAATGGAGGGGGGAGGGGCCCCCGGAACCCTGGAAAGCCGGTTTGCATACAAAAGCCGGTCCAGAAAAAAGAAAAGAAAAAAATTCAGAAGAAAGAACAGAAAACTTCATAATTACATTTTATCTCCGTAATAAACTCCAGCCCATTCCCAGCGGCCGTGAACCTTAGGGTCAACAGGAAAATTAATCTTCCTAAAGTAGAAGTACCATACCTTGGAATTTGACCATCCCCAGGTGCGGAGGTATGCTTCCGTCGGAGTGGAAATTTCGTCCAGAGTGTCGCTAAAACGAACCCTGTTGCCCCTCATGTATGTTCCTGCAGAAAAAGTTGCCTGCGGATTACTTGTATTTTCGTCCTGCCGCCATGATATGTTAAAGAAATTCACGCGCGACTTGTAGTTGTCCAAAAGCCCCGGGTTGTTGGTGGAAATTGCCTGCTTTATTGCCGCAACAAGATCGTCAAGCGTTTCAAAGGTCCAGAATTTGCTGGTGTTGTAAAAGTCAACGAATTCCCTTGCGTTTGCATAAGCGTTTGGAAGGTCTGAGATTCTGATTGTGGAGGCGTCGTCCTGTGCAAGGAACTGCCTAAATGCCTTAAGTGCCAGGGTCCATTCGCCCTCTTTTTCGTACTCAAGTGCAAGCCTTACGTAAAGCTCCGTAATCTTAACCTTGTCGGGAAAGCGGGTTATAAGCTGGTTAAAGTAGGAAATCTTGTTTGCAGGGGTCTGGCTAATCTGAACCAGGTGCTGCAGGCTCATAAAGTGTACGGAAACCTTTTCGCCGGAATTGGTTGTTATCATAAGGTCGTTGTAGTTGTTGATGATGCGCTCAAAGTAATACTCTGCAAGGGGATTGGAGTCCATCTCCAGGTAGGCGTTGGCGGTTACTAGCAGCCAGTATGCGTTGTACTGGTCGTCCGGGTGGTTTTCTACCCATTCGGAAAGGAAAAGTATAAGGTTGGGGTAGTCCTTCTGAGAAAGCATGTTCTGGGCAATGTTCTTTATTACTGCAAAACGGGTCTCTTCGGAAATGTCTTCTTTGTTCAGAACTTTTACAAGCTGTTCCTGGTTGTATTCGTAGGTCTTTTCCCTAACTTTCTGGGCCTTGCTCTTGCACGAAAAAAACACCGCTGCACTTGCGGCTGCAAAAATGCAGGCCAGGCAAAGAAAGACCACCTTTTTTTTTGACTGAAACATACGGTATTTTAACAGTTCTACGCATTTCTTTCAATGGTTAGTGTTGGCAAGGGGTGTGGTGGCAGGGCATTTTTATGGACGAAGTCTTATGGACGCAGTCCTACTTGCTCTACCATTTTGTCTTTTTGCTAATTCGACCGCCCGTGCCACTCGTCACCGCCCTTTCGGGGTTCCGCCTTCCGGCTCCATTACCGGCTGTCTTTTAAAATGCAACTGCACCGCAAAACAGCAACCTGGTGCTTTACCCCCTGCTGTATGTGTATCCAAGAACCAGCCGGCAACGCGTCCCGCGCCCCTCCACGGCGGCGTATGTCGCCCCTAAAAATCCCTCCATGGATTTTTAGGGGATCGGAGATTCGCTGCGCAAATCTCCGTGATGCTAAGCCGCCCTCCATGGCTCTATAATTATTGGCAAGAAAGAAAAACCGTTCCCTGAGCTTGCCCCGAAAAATCCCTCCATGGATTTTTAGGGGATCGGAGATTCGCAGGGCAAATCTCCGGGGTGCTAAGCCGCCCTCCATGGCTTGGTATTTCTTGGCAAGGAAAAAAAATACGTTCCCTGAGCTTGTCGAAGGGAACAGTCCCCAAAAAGCCGATTCAGCTAACAAGCGGGGTTCTTAGGGGGAACCCCTAAGCCGTGCCCGAGAAGAAGGGGTGGTTTGGAGGGGAGGAAACATCGGGCTTCGGACTCTGAGAGGTTTCCTCCCCTCCAAGACCGGGGTCCAAGGGCCCACCCTTGAAAAATAGTATTTTTCATCTTTTTAGAGTTTACGTTTTTTTTAGAGATTTTTTCACTTTTGCTATTGACTTATTTAAAAAAATGGAGTATTTTAATATTAGCTTGTAAATAAGCTGATAAACTCTCTCCGATGTCCAGTTTTCTGGACGTAGGGGCTGCGGGCGCGTTGTCGTTCACAGCCCCTATTTTTTTTGCCTGCAATAAAATATCACTGTACAAAAACATCATTATGCAAAGCATCAAAAATCAGTTTTTGGTGTAACGGTATAGCATTGCAAGACTGAACTTAGGTAAAACCAATTTTGGGCGTAACGGGAAGCGAAATATGGCTGAAAATCCATTTGCG
>DFJV01000111.1:0-6833 GCA_002373205.1 Treponema sp. UBA3662 | reverse complement strand
AATCCATTTGCGCGGAACGAACGAAAATTATTCTTATGTAAAGCATTGGAAATCAGTTTTCTATAATAACTGTAGGACATTACAGAATGGGACGTAGGAAAAAAGCAAGGAGGGACCCTTTAGGGAGGATTCCTTGATTTTTTCCGTAACTGGGACCCATTCTGTAATGTCCTGTCTTGTTTGTACAAAGCTCGAAACTGATTTCCGGCTTGCTTGCTTTTTTCCCACAAAATTAGTAGATTAAACATAACAAAAAAGCAAGTGGCGGTAAGCCCAAGGAAAAGCGAATGAATTCAATAGACAGCGCAATAGACAAGATTCTTGAATCCTACGAAAAATATGGCGGCATAAATCTGGAAGAGGCAAACGACTTTCCCAACCGCGAAAACGTCGTAAACGTCCTGCGCGACATACAGAGCCTTATCTTTCCGGGATTCCGCATTGCAGAAGAGCTGGATTCCATGACACTGCGCTTTGTAACCGGAGAGCGCGTCAACCGCATTATTTCCATGCTTACCCGCGAGATAAAAAAGGCCCTTGTCTACGTAATCCAGGACGACTCTGTAAGAAAGAGCCACTGCTTTGCCCTTGCTGAACAGACAAGCCGCGCTTTAATAGAAGAAATTCCAGAGCTGCGCCGCAAGATAGGCCTTGACGTTCAGGCTGCCTACATTGGCGACCCTGCAGCAAAGTCCACGGAAGAGGTAATTGTTTCCTACCCCTGCCTGGAAGCCATCACAACCTACCGCATAGCCCACTTCCTCTGCAAGTCCGGCGTTCCTGTAATTCCCAGAATCATGAGTGAACATGCCCACGGTAAGACCGGAATAGACATAAACCCAGGCGCAGAAATTGGCGAAAGTTTCTTTATTGACCACGGAACTGGTGTTGTAATAGGCGAAACCTGCGTAATCGGCAACAACGTAAAAATCTACCAGGGCGTAACTCTTGGTGCCCTTAGCGTAAAAAAAGAGCTCATGGACAAAAAAAGGCACCCTACTATAGAAGATAATGTTACAATCTACGCAAACGCCACAATTCTGGGCGGCGAAACAGTAATAGGAGCCGGCAGTACCATCGGAGGCAACACCTGGGTAACAAAATCCGTCCCCCCGAATACCCTCTTCACCCAAAGCGGCAGCACCCACTAAATTTTGTCTTCCTTTCAAACAGCCACGCATCCATGGCTTGATGATTATTGGCAAGGAAGAAAAAAAATTGTATTCTGCAAAGAGACGTTTGTTTAATACCAAGGTTGGGTTCTTAGGGCGGAAGCCCTAAGCCGTGCCCTAAAAGGAGGGGTGGTTTGGAGGGGAGGGAACTGCGGGCTTCGGACTCCGAGCGGGTCCCTCCCCTCCAAATTCGGGGTCCAAGGGCCCTCCCTTGATAATTTTCATTACAAATTTGCATTATATTTAAATTAGGCTTATAATATTTGCTATGGAAGCTTCTTTTCTTAATCCTTTCCTCAGCGCATGCGAGGAAGCCTTTGTTACAATGTTTAATATAGTTCCTCAGCACAAGCAGCCTTACCTGCTTAACCCAATTTCTCAGCACTCGTGGGAAATTTCGGGGCTTGTTGCGGTGTCTGGAGACGAGACTGGCATAGTAGCCTTCCGCCTGCACAAGATTCTGGCCGCAAAAATGATTCAGCTTTCAAACATGGAAGTTAGCTCTCCGGAAGAACTGGAAGAAATGGAAAAGGGCCTTGTAAGCGAATTTGCAAACATCATTACAGGTAATGCCGTTTCTGCAATAAAGGACAAGGAAATATCCGTTTCCGCGCCTGACATCCGCTACGGAGAAAACCACGTTATTCCCTGGCCGCGGTCTGCAAAAATCATAGCCGTTCCTTTCTATACAAAGCACGGTACTTTTGAAGTTGACCTTTGCTTTAAGGGAATGTAGGATTTTCCTGTAAAAACCGCACCCTCCGCTTGGACCCATGGCATTTGCTTGCCGGGAGAGTAAAAAAAAATCAGCCTACGCCGCTATGGAGCCCCTTTAGTACCGGCCGCAAGGACGGTATGAGCGGCAGCGAAGGGCGGAACAGCGGTGGCGCAGAGGCATGGACGCTCGGATTAGCCAAAGAGCATAATGGTAGAGCGGAAAAGGCATCGTCCAGAAAAAAAATTTAATTATTCCGCTGGAATTTTTAATTTTCGCTTGCGTAAATTCATAAATTCCGCTTGACATAATCTTTTGAATTTTATATATTTTTAGAACGCAATCACTATATAAGTGCGCAATGATTGCTCTTGTAGCTCAGTCGGTAGAGCACATCGTTGGTAACGATGAGGTCAGCGGTCCGATTCCGCTCGGGAGCTTTTCTAAATAATGTAAGGAGCTAATAAAATGGCAAGCAAGAAAAAGACGGCCGTGGAAATCATCGCTTTGCAGTGTACAGAGTGCAAGCGCAAGAACTATACAACATACAAGAACCGCAAGAATATAACTGGCAAGATGGAAAAGAATAAGTATTGTCCTTTCTGCCGCAAGGAAATCTTGCACAAAGAAACAAAAGTAAAATAATTTGGTTTTTATCTGCATGAATTAATTTTTGTGCAGCTAAGATAGGCGGTTTTTCCGCTGGGTTTTGCCGGACTGCTTGGAAGTTGCTTTGTGCGCTTTCTTTGTGTTCTGCAAGCCAAATCTTAGGTCAGTAGCTCAGTTGGTAGAGTCCCGGTCTCCAAAACCGGTTGTCGCGGGTTCGAGTCCTGCCTGGCCTGTTTTTTTCGTAATATTTAGAAGAGGTTGGAAATGAAGATTGTTCAATTTTGCAAAGAATGTGTAGGTGAACTTAGGAAGGTAACCTGGCCAACTCGTAGTGAAGTTGTTGCCTCTGTAAAAGTCGTTCTCGTTTCTACCATCTTCCTTGCCGTTACCCTAGGTTTCTTGGACTGGCTCTTTGTGGAAGGTATGCGCTTGCTCTTTAAATAGGATAGGATTATGGCAAAAAGCTGGTATATCATTCATACTTTCACAGGTTACGAGCAGAAGATTGAGCGTACTCTCCGCGATATGCTTGAGCGTGGCCAGTTGGATTCCAATGTTGTTTGCGACGTAAAAGTTCCTTCTGAGGAAGTTGTAGAAATCCGCAACAACAAAAAGTATGTAAAACGCAATAAAATCTTGCCAAGTTATATAATGCTGGAAATGGATTTGCCACAGGTTGGCTGGAAGCCTGTCTGCAACGCAATCCGCCACATTCAGGGTGTAACAGGTTTTGTAGGAACTAATCCACAGGAAAAGCCCCGCCCAATTTCTTCAGACGAGGCAAAGAGTCTTCTTCAGCAGTCAGGCGAAATTAAGGGAGAAAAGACGGTTCGCGTTAAGCAGAATTACGAAGCTGGCGACCATATCAAGATTAAGGAAGGTCCATTTGCTTCCTTCAGCGGTATTGTTGAAGAAGTTCTTCTGGACAAGAACAAGCTCCGTGTTAACGTTCAGATCTTTGGCCGTGAAACACCGGTTGAGCTTGACTTCCTTCAGGTAGAAAAAGAAGTAGTCTGATTCTTTTAGTTGGCTGCCCCGGGCTTAGGCTTTGGTTTGGCAGCTTGTTCTTTTACAGGAAAGTTTTGCCGTGCAAACGGTTTAACTCCGGCACTCTTATGAATGCCGATTTGGGAGAGACGCAAGTCCGTTGGACATAGGCGTTTCGTTAGGGACTGTCTTTTTTTTAGATGGATCCCACACCAATGCAAGGAGTAATATTATGGCCACAAAAAAGGTAACAGCTGTTATTAAGTTGCAGTGCCCCGCTGGTGCTGCTACTCCGGCCCCACCAATTGGTCCTGCTCTTGGACCTCACGGTGTTTCTGCACCAAAGTTCGTGCAGGAATTCAATGCCAGAACAGCTAAGATGGAAAAGGGACTTATTATCCCTGTCGTTCTTACAGTCTATCAGGACAAATCTTACACATTCATCCTCAAGACTCCGCCAGCAGCAGTTCTTATTGCAAAGGCAGCTGGAATCAAGAAGGGTTCTGGAAATCCTCTCCGCGACAAGGTTGGCAAGCTTTCTGCAAAGGCTTTGGAAGAAATTGCAAAGCAGAAGCTCCCAGATCTTAATGCAAACGACCTTGAAGCCGCAAAGAAAATCATCGCCGGTACTGCACGCAGCATGGGCGTAGAAGTGGAGGGCAAGTAATGAAGCACGGTAAGAAGTATAACGAGGCTCTTAAGAAGTATGACCCCGCAAAGAAATACGAAATTGCCGAAGCATGCAAGCTCGTAAAAGACATTCACTACACAAAGTTTGACGAAACAGTTGAGCTTTCAGTTTCCTTGAAGCTTGAAAAGAACCAGACTGTACGTGATACTTTGGTATTCCCGCACCAGTTCACCGGTGAAAAGCGCGTTTTGGTTTTCTGTAAGGAAGACCGCGTTCAGGAAGCTTTGGATGCCGGCGCAACTTATGCAGGTTCAACGGAATACATCGACAAGGTAAAGGGTGGCTGGACAGAATTTGACGTTGCAGTTGCTACACCTGACATGATGAAAGACGTTGGCCGCCTTGGTATGGTTTTGGGCCGCAGAGGTCTTATGCCAAACCCAAAGACAGGAACTGTTACTCCTAACATTGCACAGGCTGTTGCAGAACTCAAGAAGGGACGCACAGAATTCCGCGCAGACAAGGGTGGAGTAATCCACATTCCGGTAGGAAAGGTTTCTATGTCAGAAAGCGACACAGCAGAAAACGTAACAACTTTCCTTGCTGAACTTGCCCGCAAGAAGCCATCTGATGCAAAGGCTGGTTTTGTACGCTCTGTTTCCTTGAGCTCAACAATGGGCCCTGGCGTTTGGATTGATTATAAGGAGGAAGCATAATGGCAGTATTGGCTAAAAAACTTCAGCCTGCTAAGACCGCAGCTATCGAAGAAGCAAAGAAGACACTGAGCGAATATCAGAACTATGTTTTCATTGACTACCGCGGACTTACTGTAGAACAGATTACAAAGCTCCGCCATAGTCTTGCTGAACACAAGGCAGCTCTTAAGGTTTTTAAGAACAATTTTGCACGCGTTGCTTTTGGTGAACTCAAGAATGACGCTGTTGTAGAATATCTTAAGGGACCTACAGCTATCACCCTTATAAAGGATGAAGCTAACGAAGCAGCAAAAGTTCTCTTTGACTTTACAAAAGACGCTCCTAACCTTGTTGTTAAGGGTGCTTGGGTAGACAACGAGATTTATGATGCTGCAAAAATCGAAGCATTCTCAAAGCTTCCTGGCAAAAAGCAGCTTATTGCAATGCTTATGTCTGCAATCAACGGTCCTGCAAGAAAACTTGCTGGTACTTTGCAGGCTTACGTGGAAAAGCTGGAAAAGGAAGGCGGTGCACCGGCAGCTCCTGCAGCAGAGGCAGCACCAGCAGCTGAAGCAGCTCCGGCTGCAGAGGCAACACCGAGCGCTTAGTAGGGGACTTTTTCCTGCTACTGGGTTCTCGATTAAAACAGAATCCCGGTTGTTCCCTTTAGCGGAATGACCAAAACCGCAGTCAGGCTTCAACGTGCTGATTACTGTCTGCGGAAAATAACCGCAAGCGGGCAAAAAAGAACAGTTTGTTCTATTCCGCAAGGTAAAACAATTAATCACAATGATGATTATGGAGAAGACAATTATGGCACTTTCAAATGATGAAATCTTAGACGCAATCGCTAATATGACAGTTCAGCAGGCAGCTGACCTTGTAAAGGCAATGGAAGAAAAGTTCGGCGTTTCTGCAGCAGCTCCTGTAGCAGTAGCAGCAGCAGGCCCAGCAGCAGCAGCTGAAGAGCAGACTGAATTTACAGTTACTCTTGACAGCGTAGACGCAGCAAAGAAGATTGCAGTTATCAAGGCCGTTCGCGCAATCACAGGTCTTGGTCTTGGTGAAGCAAAGGCTCTTGTTGAAGGTGCACCTCAGACACTCAAAGAAGGCGTTTCTAAGGAAGAAGCAGACAAGATGATCGCTGACATCGCAGCTGCTGGTGGTAAGGCAAGCAAGAAATAATTTTGTTTGACCTGAGCAAAACTTATTTTTGATTTATGAGCTTCAGGAAAGCGGGCAAAATGCCTGACTTTTCTGAGGCTTTTAGCGTCTATTAATAATTGAACCGGCCGCTTTTGCAAGTCGGATCTTTTGTTAAAAGGCCAGCGTCGCAAAATAAGCTTGTGCGGTGGATTTGACGCCCGCTGCATAGCGTTTAACACGCGTTTGGGCTCCGGTTCTTGTGCTGAGCAAAGTTTTTGCTTGTAGCAGCTCCGGCGTACCAGTTTTCGTACACCTGCGAGGAAAACAGATGTTTGCTAAAAGCAAAAAAATAGTCCGTCAGTACATTGGCAAAGAGATCAAAGATTTCTGGGAAATTCCTGATTTAATCGACATTCAGACTTCATCCTACGAAGAATTCATTCAGAAAGAAAGGCTGGACAAGGGCGAGCCGCTCTTGAACCAGGGTTTGCAGGAAGTTTTTACTTCCACATTCCCGATTGAAGGTGGTCCGGACAACAACATGTCCCTTGAATACGACCACTATGAATTGGACGAGAAAAACATTAAATTCAGCGAGCTTGAATGCAAGAGAAAGGGACTTACCTATGCCGTTGCCCTCAAGGCCAGAATCAGCCTGAATTTTAAGGACACCGGTGCCATTTTGCAGAAAGACATTTACATGGGCGACATTCCGCTTATGACTGAACGCGGCACTTTTGTTATTAACGGTGCTGAACGCGTTGTCGTTAGCCAGATTCATCGTTCCCCGGGTGTTATCTTTAAGCACGAAAAAGGCGTATATTCAAGCCGCATCATTCCTTACCGCGGATCTTGGCTTGAATTTGAAATTGACCAGA
>DFJV01000078.1 GCA_002373205.1 Treponema sp. UBA3662 | reverse complement strand
ATACTATATATATGCAGAAGAAATTAAAAATCTGACACAAATGCGAATATTTTTTACCCGTGCTTGCCAATGAGTGTATAGCCACGAATGGATGTTTTTTTCTCCGTACTTGCCAAGAATTAAAGAACCACGGATGGCGGCTTAGCAACCTGCAGAATTGCGAAGGGGTACTGCAATCCCTGAAAAAATCCACGGAGGGATTTTGCTCTTACTTGCCAAGAATTAAAGAACCACGGATGGCGGCTTAGCAGCATGCCGAACAGCGAAAGGGTACTGCAATAAAAAACACGGAGGGATTTTACTCTTACTTGCCAATTATTATAGAGCCAATGAGGGAATTTAGCCCTTTCTTGCCAAGGAATATAGAGCCATGGATGGCGAATTAGCGCGTGCAGAATTGCGAAGCGATTCTGCAATCCAAAAAAAATCCACGGATGGATTTTTTTTGGCGCAACCTAGCCGGGATTGGAGGGGGCACGGAGTGCGTACCCGAAGGGTACCGGCCGGGAGGGCAAGCCCCGGAAAGCCCGTAACACGAAGAGCCCCCGAAGGGGCAGTTTTACAGAGGAATGTGCTCCAAAAGACTTTAATTTTTTAGCCTATCTTCTGGGATTCCTGCGTTTGGGCACTGCAAGTTTGCAAAACAAAGCAAGCTGCACCGACATGGCTTACCGGGTTGCTTTTAGCCTATTGTAGCGTCCAGAATGATTATGGACTCTACTTTCTTTTTGCCCTGCCTTGTGCTCTTTTGTTTTTTAGTGCAGGCCTTGCCTTTTTTGCTTCAGAAGGCTTTTCGGCTTCTTGTGCGGCCTCCAGGTCTGCCTTGCTTGCGGTGCGCACTACGCGTAAACCGTAGCCTATTACGTCACGGTTTGGGGCATCATCGCTACGGTCAAATACAGTGCAGTACTCTGGTTCATCATCATATTCACCGCCACGTAAAATGAAAAATGTGTCTTTGTCGATTTTGCTCCTGCCGGTTGGGTTCGTTACGCTACTTGGATCATCAAGGCGTTCCCATGCGTCCCAGCACCATTCCTTTACGTTCCCGCACATGTCGTATATGCCCAGTTCGTTGGGTGCTTTAGTCATTACATTGTGTGTCTTGTTCCCGCTGTTGTCTTCGTACCAAGCAACACGGTCAATGTCATCGCTTCCGCTGTAGTCCGTGTCCAGTGCATCCTTTTTTCCGCCACGGGCTGCGTATTCCCATTCTGCTTCGGTGGGAAGCCTGTAGCCGTTTGCGCTAAAGTCGCAAGTGTAGCCGTTTTTTCTGCTGCCCTTGTAGCACGGGGTAAGTCCCTCATTCAGGCTGCGCTGCACACAGTATTCAATGGCATCATACCAAGAAATCTGGTCAACAGGACGATTGTCTCCCTTGAATTTTGAAGGATTTTTTTTCATCACTTCTTCATACTCTTTGTTTGTTACCTCATGAATGCACATGTAAAAGCTTTCGGTAAGGGTTACTTCATGCGGAAGCATGTACTTTATCTGGTGTGGCTCCTCATGCCCCATTGTAAAAGTGCCGCCTTCCACAAGCACAAAGTCGTCCTTGTTCTGAGCCCAGGCAGTAGAAGCGAGGGCTAGTGTTAGCGTCATGCACAATGCGCCAAGCTGAATCAAATGTTTTTTCATGAAAAACCTCCGTTGTGTTGAATACACTAAATTATGGTTCGCGTTTTTGCCTCTGTCAAGTAAAAGTCAAGTATTGGTAAAAAATGCCTCAGTAAAAATGCCTTGCTATACAAAAAAAAAGTGTGCGCTATACTGGTGGTATTATACGTATTTGCATCTTAGGAGGAACTTTATGTGTGCCCAGAAAAAAAATGCCCAGAAAAAAAATGGTAACAATCAGGAGAATTCCGGCAAGATTTTTAAGAAATCCAACATATTCTGCATTGTTACCGCCTGTGTCTTGATTGCAGCCAGCCTTGCCCTTTCCAGGAAGGTGTCAAAGCAGCGTAATGAATACAAGAAGCTTTTGAATGCCCTGCCGGAACTTACCACAACTGAGCAGATTCTAAAAGCCGTAAATGCGGCGGAAGAAAAACAGTACCTTATAAGCAACTATGAGTTTCCTGCCTATATACCCGTATCAGACCCGGCTGAATATATGGGCGGAAAATACATCTGTATTAGCGTAACCTGCTTTGAAAAGGGCAGCGACGGTAAGTTAAATCATGTCTATCAGCGGGAAGGAAAGGCATGCGGCCACCTCTTCTTTGACAAGGAAACGGAACTGCTTGGCATAAAAGAAGCCATGTCCGGACCTTTTGTAACAAGAAGGAGGCACTCTAATACTTTGGAATACCACTACTCATGCATAGATCCTGATGCAAAATTTACGTTTGTAGCTTCCCTTGGAGACCGCAAGGCTAGCGTTTCGGGGGTTGGGGGCTTTAGCTCCATGGTTTGCGGCAACAAGAAAACCCTCATAGCTTCTTATGCAGGAGGCAAAAGCCTAATTTCATTCTTGCTTGGACTTGCAGCGGCATTTTTCATTTTGCTTGTCATCATAGACCTGTTGGACATCTTTGGAAAAAAGAAGCGCGCCCTTAAAAAGCAGCAGGAAGAGGAAGAGTGGAAGCAGA
Source organism: Treponema sp. UBA3662 (assembly GCA_002373205.1). Classification (GTDB taxonomy): domain Bacteria; phylum Spirochaetota; class Spirochaetia; order Treponematales; family Treponemataceae; genus Treponema_D. The sequence goes on along the minus strand of DFJV01000078.1, from coordinate 8,023 downwards.
CCCTTGCATGGCAGGATCAGCAGCTTGAACTTGCGAGAAAGCAGAGGGAATCCGAGGAAAAGGGGAATGTCAATCAGTAAGGTGGGGGAAGTCCGCTTGAAGCTACGCTGCGAGTTCCCATGCATCTGTTACGCAAGGAGGGGTAAGTCTCCCCCTGCGCCCGCACTTCGTTGCGTGCTACCCCCTCTGCGGGGCAGTCTCTTTGCAAAGCCCCGCAATGCCCCAAGGTTGATTGGTGTTAGCAAATAAATCCGCGAGTTACGAAGTAACTCGGTAGCTCGCGAAGCGAGTGGACAACGCCTGCTATAATTGGTGCGTGTTAACAGACAATTCCGCGAGTTTCGCAGAAACTCGGTAGCGTAAGCGGACAACGCCCCAAGGCTGATTGGTGTTAGCAAATAAATCCGCGAGTTACGAAGTAACTCGGTAGCTCGCAACCGTCCCCCTGAGCTGCTACGCCACAAAATACCAGTCTTCAAAACAAGCACGGCATGGATTTCAGGCAAGATGTTGCATAAAAAGCTGCCGCAAAAAAAGAAAAGTTGAAAGTGTTGTGTAATTGCTTTTGCCAACCGAAATTAATATTATGGAAGAAAAAGAAAAACGCTCTGTCACCGAAAGCGTGGCAATCCTTGTCTTAGTGATGGTTTTTTGCGCGGCCGGGGGCTGGATCTACGAACTGATTTTCTACCGCATAGCCGTAGGCCGCTGGATTAACCGCGGAACATCCCTTGGCCCCTGGATTCCGGTTTATGGATTCGGCGGACTTTTGATGCTTTTTACCTGCTGGCCGCTAAAGAAGCACCCTGTCCTCGTCTTTTTTACAGGAGGCATTGCCGCTGCAATACTTGAATACTTTACCGGGCTCTTTTTGCTAAAAGTTATGAATCTGCGCCTCTGGGACTACACCACCGAACCCTGGAACTTCCTGAACTTGGACGGCTACGTCTGCTTTAGGTCTGCCGCAATCTTCTGCTTCTTTGCCCTGCTTCTAATTTATGGTGTCATGCCCTTCGTCTTGTCAGTAAAGAAAAGGCTTTCCAAACCTGCCTTCCTCTGCATAAGCTTTGCCCTGGGTGCCATTTACGCCATAGACGTCTTGTACCACGCAGCCACCGGCAATTTTCAGCTGGCCCCAACTTGATGGGGCGTGGCAAAAGATCACTGTCAAATATCAAACTGCCGCCCCTTGCACATATTGCGGACATATTCATCTACGGACATTGAATTGTCGTGATTTTTCCATAACTCTTGAACTTCCTCCAAGGCCTTAAGCTTTTCTTCTTCTGAAAATTCTTTTTTTTTCTTCCGGTATGATATCCTCATTTAAGAAAGTGATTATAACTTTCTGGGGCTTTTGCGAAAATTTTTCTTTTACTAAACAGACATTGCCGTCATAATAACCGTTTACTGCCAGCATGATTTACCTCCGTTTATGAAGCTACTTATATTATAAGAATGCTCAAAGGCAAAAGTCAAATTAAAGTCTTTGCAAAGCGAAGCCGCACCAACCTACGCCCGATTGGAAGGGTTGCCGTAGGCAAGACCGCCGGAGGCGGGCCGGAGCCGGGAGGCGGAGCCCTGGAAAGCGGGTGACGCAAAGTTTTGTCCGGTCGAGTTAGCCAGGGAATATCTGGTAGAGCAAGCAGGACTTCGTCCTAAAAAGTACCGTCCAGAATAAAAAGAATAAAATCCTTCCCTAAAACCCATTTAATGGAGTATAATGGTAAAAATCGTTCACACATAAATTGTCCACAAGGAGTTTTCCATGCGCAAATTCAAGGTTGTAAGCGACTACGAGCCAAGCGGTGACCAGCCGGAAGCAATAGACGCCCTGGTAAAAGGACTGGAAGCTGGCGACCGCTACCAGACGCTAAAGGGAGTTACCGGAAGCGGAAAAACCTTTACCATGGCAAAAATCATAGAAAAGTGGCAGCGCCCCACGCTAATCATAAGCCACAACAAAACCCTTTCCGCCCAGCTCTACCGCGAATTCAAAACCTTCTTCCCCAACAACGCAGTGGAATACTTCGTAAGCTACTACGACTACTACCAGCCGGAAGCCTACGTGCCAGCCCGCGACCTTTACATAGAAAAAGACGCATCCGTAAACAAAGAAATAGACAAGCTGCGCCTTGCCGCAACCTATGCCCTAATGGAAAGACGCGACGTAATCATAGTGGCAACCGTTTCCTGCATCTACGGACTTGGCATGCCTGACCTCTACAAGGAAATGCAGGTTCACGTAGAAAAAGGCCAGGCCCTGGACATAAAAAAGTTTGCAGCATCCCTTGTTTCCGTCCAGTACCAGAGGAACGACATGGTGCTAGACAGGGGCAACTTCCGCATAAAGGGAGACACTCTGGAAGTCTTTCCGCCCTACATGGAAACCGACCAGGCCTACCGCATAGAGCTTGACTTTGACGAGGTTTCAAGAATCCGCCGCTACGACGTAATGAACGGCAATACAATAGAAGAACTTGATGAACTGAACCTCTTCCCCGCAAAGCACTTCGTAGTCCCCAAAGACATGCTGGGAAGTGCAAAAGACCGCATCCTTTCCGAACTTGAAATGCGCGTGGAAGAACTTCGCGGACAGAACAAAATGCTGGAAGCAGAGCGCCTAAAAACCCGCGTAACCTACGACATGGAAATGCTAAGCGAAATGGGCTACTGCTCAGGAATAGAAAACTATTCAGGCCCAATTTCAGGCCGTACCCACGGAGAACCGCCTGCAACCCTCTTGCACTATTTCCCGGACGACTTTCTCTGCATGATAGACGAAGCCCATGTTACCGTTCCCCAGATTGGAGCCATGTACGAAGGAGACCGCAGCCGCAAGCAGAACCTTGTGGACTTTGGATTCCGCCTGCCATCCGCACTGGACAACCGCCCGCTAAAAGCAGACGAATTCAACAAAAAAATGAACCAGGTAATTTTTGTTACCGCAACGCCCCGCCCCGAAGAAGTAAAAAAATCCACCCGCATCGTTGAACAGATAATCCGCCCCACAGGCCTCCTTGACCCAATCGTGGAAGTGCGCCCAAGCGAAGGCCAGATGCAGGACATCTACGTAGAAGTCCAAAAGCGCATTGCCAAAAACGAGCGCAGCCTTGTTTTAACGCTAACAAAAAAAATGGCGGAAGACCTTACCGACTACCTTACTGGCCTTGGCATGAAGGTAAAGTACATCCATTCAGAAATAGACACATTCGAACGCGTAGAAATCCTAAAGTCCCTTCGTGCCGGTGAAGTGGACGTACTAATTGGAATCAACCTCTTGCGCGAAGGAATTGACCTTCCGGAAGTAAGCTTCATTGCAATCCTGGACGCAGACAAAATAGGCTTCCTCCGCAGCACAACGTCACTCATCCAGATAATAGGAAGAGCCGCCCGCAACTCCGAGGGCATGGTCGTAATGTACGCAGACCGCATGAGCGACGCAATGAAAGAATCCATAGACGAAACCCGCCGCCGCCGCTCAATCCAGGAAGCCTACAACAAGGAACACGGAATTACCCCAAAGACAATCCGCAAGGCCGTAGAAGACATACTCGTTCACCAAAAAGAAGACGCAGAGCAAAACGCAAGCGTAACACTGGAAGTCCTCAAAAAATCGCTCAACCTCTTTGTACCCGCCCAGCGCAAAAAACTTGTCGAAGCCCTCAAAAAAGAAATGGCCGACTGTGCCGAGCGCCTGGAATACGAACAGGCCGCCGTCTACCGCGACCAAATTGCCGAGATAGAAAAACAGTACGGAACAAAGTAGAAGCCTGGAATTTTTTCCTTCTTTTTTCGGAGCGAATGCATTGGTTTTACTGTGCCCGGCACTCCGTGTCCGGTCAGACTTCCGCGTCATTTACCCGCTTTCCATGGTTCCGGCTTTCGCCTCCATTCCTCCCTTCGGTCGGAACACGCTGCGCGTGCCATTCCAATCGGGGCTAGGCTTTATATCGAGTACAAAAAAAAACAGAAATGATGGTGGGTATCCATAAATTTTCTGCAAAATGTGGTATAATAAATTGTAAAAGGGGGTGAACGATGAGTTTCGAGGCATACAACAAATTTGCAACGGCAGTAAAAGAAGAAATGCAGTCTTTGAACTATGAAGAGCAACTTGGCATTTTGACTATTGTTGTCAATGCAATGAATAGTAAAAAGAAAGAAACCCCAGCAATGAGCCTAGAAGAAAGACTTGCTTTGTTCAACGAATTTAAGGGGGCTATGAAAGTTCCTGCTGATTTTGATGCAAAAAAGGAGCTGATGGAATCTCTGGATGAAAGGATGGTTCTCCAGAACTAATTTCAGGGGCTGTGTAAGTTTTAGCCTTGTATTTTGCATATTCAGAATGACGACCTTTATTCGCGCGGAGGTCCGTTGGTTTTACCGTCATCTAGCTTGCGTCTAAGAGTCAAATCTTGACTTTCTTCCGTCTTCTTGAAAATTCCTTGTTTTGAATTATAATGTAGGCAAGAGTTTTTTGCACAAAATGTATCATCATCAGGATTGAACCATGTAGAGAAATAAAACTTTTTGGGAGTTATAATTATGAAAAGTACCTTCTTTTGTCCTTTACCTAGTGTAAGACGCTTTGCCGCTGTAACTACCCTTTGTGTGGCTTTGTACTGTCTGTCTTTTTTTTCCTGTTCTGCAAATGACGATTCTGGCTCTCTTTCCATAGTAATGCCTAGTTCTTCACCTTCGCGCTCAATTACAAGCGAGAATCCCAGTGGAATGGGGCTGCCAACTGAGGTGGGTGTTGACGGCTATGTTTTTTCAGTATACATAAGGGACGCAGATAACGATGAAGTGGAAAAGTATACAGGCGTAAAACCTGGGGCAAAACTTACAATAGATAAGCTTAGGGCTGGTACCTACAATATTGCAATCCGATGCATTTCGTTATCAAGTGGGACTGTTGGTTTTTACGGAGCTGCACAAGCGGATGTAAAGGGTGGTACAGAAAATACAGCCAGTGTAAAGCTTGCTTTTTGTACTGGTGCCTCCTGTGAGATACACTTTGCTTCTTCTTTGGATTCTCTTACGGATGTTGGTGATAACAGAATAGAGGCAAGGGCTACCTGTAAAAACGGAGATTCCTATTCAATACTTAGCGATTATAACCCGACATCATTGCCTTCTGTTGAAGCCGGAAAAATATATGACACTGATACCCAGTATTTCTTTGAGCCGGGATTTACATATACTTTGGATGTCACTATATCCGACACAACGACCGGCGGTGTATTATATCATGTTAAAAAATCTGCCACTGCAACTTTGGACGGCATTTATTTTTACGTAGACTAAGGCAGCAAGGAAGCAAAAAAAAAATGCGCAAAAATGCCCCTTTGCATGTTGACAGACTGGCATTATTTCTGTAATATTGAAGAACTCATATCAGATTGAATAGGTAGGTAAGCGATATGTCAAGAAGTTGTGATGTTTGCGGAAAGCACACTGGACACGGTAATACTGTAAGTAATTCATATAACCACCAGAAGAGGACTTGGAAGCCTAATCTTCTTAAGATTAAGACAGAAATCGGCGGAACAACAAGAACTATCCGCATTTGTACACAGTGCCTCCGCAGCGGTTTTGTTACAAAGAAAATCAATGTAACACCAGCAAACGCAGGTGCAAAGAAAGCAGAAGGAACAAACTAAAGTTGTTCGCAAACTAAGAGTTGCCTAACAAACTAAGTTATGCCTGGGCAAGAAAAAAAATTGCCTGGCAAAAGTTTTTTGCTTTTAAGAATTCCCGTCCGTGTTAGGGCGGGATTTTTTTTTGCTTCAAGAAAAAGATGCTTGCAAAGGTATTGCCACTCGATGGTACTTTGCAAATATGGGCCTAGCAGTTTAGGGGGGCAGCCGTCATTCCGGGCTCCGACCCGGAATCTGTGGTTCATGAACCATTCTTCGGCAAGCTCATGAACCACAGCAGGCTATGGAGGGGCGGCGTAGTCGTTCCTGGTGGGTGAGCTTGTCAAACTCCAGAACAGTTATAAAAAATGGCAGCCCTTGAATCCACATTCGTAGCAGTTCAGGGTGACGGCTTAGCGTCCGTTGTCGCGGAAGACTCCTTCTTTGTAGCCTGGGTCCAGTGCTCGCAGGAGGTCGCCTTGGCTAAGGGGTATGCTGGTGTAGATTGCGCATGGGTGGCCGTCGCATACCCAGTTGTAAACTTCGCCGGTATTGGGGTTTACCAGGCAGAATTCTTCCGCTTTTAGCTTTCGGCTTACGATGGCCGGGGTAACAAGTTCCAGAAGGGTTTGCCGGGTTATCATGTTGAGCGGTGCAAGGGTGTAGAATGCAAAGCCTTCTTTTTTTTCTACCGCGGCAAGATGCTTGTCCGGCTGATTTTTTATACGCTCTTCAAGGGCGGCAAGTGCCTGTGGGCAAAGTTTTTCCCTTTCTTCCTGCCTGCGCTTGGTTAGCTGGGCTGCTTTCTTAAAGACAAAGTCGCTTTCTTCTGCTGTTAGCGCACCCTTTATTTCGCCTGCCAAGAGGTAGGGGCTGTCTGCGGCTCCGCTTACGGTTACGTCGGCATCGCTTCTGTTGTAGTAGAATGCCGTGGTAAAGGGGCGGTGGCTTGCCTTGTAAAGTTCCGCTACGAAGGGCTTGGCTTCTTCCTCTGTGATTTTTCCTTCCAGTGCGTCCAGGGCTTTTCTGTAGGCTCTGGTTACCATGGCCACGTAGTAGATGCTTTTCATGCGGCCTTCTATTTTTAGGGAATCAACCCCGGCTTTTTTTAGGTCTGCAAGGTGGTCTATCATGCAGAGGTCTTTAGAAGAGAGTACTGCGGTAAAGTTTTCGCCTTCGTAGACCGGGAAGTATTCGTCGGGGCGTTTTTCTTCGTTAAGGACCAGATCTCCGCTTTGGGCAAGTTCGATTGCCTTTTGCATGGGGAGCGCGTCTTGGGTGGCGGTTTGCATACCAGCGTCAGTCTGCAAAGCAGCGTCAGTTTGCTGAACCGCGCCAGTTTTCAAAGAGGTGCCTGTCTGCATACCACCGCCAGTTTGCATACCGCTGTCAGTCTGCCCAAGAATGGGTGCCATAAGCTTGTAGTTCCAGCGGCATGTGTGCGAGCAGAATCCTTCCTGTGCGCTCCGTCCGTTAAGATATGCGCTCATTAGGCAGCGGCCCGCGTATGCAATGCACATTGCCCCGTGAACAAAGCATTCAATTTCCATGTCGGGAACCGCATCCTTTATTTCCGCAATTTCCTTTAGCGAAGCCTCCCTTCCCATAACAACGCGCTTAAAGCCAATGCTTTTGTACATTTTAACGGCTTCCCGGTTCATGCAACTTGCCTGTGTGGAAAGGTGCAGATCTGCATTTGGAAAGTTCTTCTGAAGGATTGGAACTATGCCCAAGTCCTGGACAATAAAAGCGTCTATCGGGTAAAGCTTAAAGTAGGGAATGTCTTCTATTAAACGGTCAATCTCTGAATTGTGGAATGAAATGTTAAGCGCACAGTGCAGACGGCGGCCTGGGAATAGTTCCTTTAGCTGGGCAACTTTTTTGTATTCGTCTTCGTAAAAATTGTCCGCCTTTACCCTAAGAGAAAAATTCTTTAGTCCAATGTATGCGGCGTCCGCACCGTAAGTGTAGCAGTAACGCAGCTTGTCCACGTTTCCTGCCGGAGAAAGCAGTTCCATATCCTAATTCAGCGTCCTATTCCGAGCGAATGTTGTTGCGGTCAAGAATCTTTTGCCGCTGCGATTTCTCTTCTTCAGATTCTTCATATTCTTCCGGTCTCTTGGAAATTTCCTTTCCTGCCTTTTCCACAGCAAGATGGGATTCATTCAGGAACTCGTCTGCAAACTGGAACATGTACATCATGTCGGGCCAAATGTCCAGGGTGCATTCAACCTTTGCCTGTGCCAAGAGGCTTTCAAACTGCTTTACCTGCTGGATGAGTATTTCTTTTTCTCCCATCTGGATAAAGAAGGGTGGAAAGCCTTCAAAATTCTTTGGCGGTGCCTTTAGCGGAGAGATGAATATGTTTTCCGAATTGCTGT
>DFJV01000069.1:9818-23961 GCA_002373205.1 Treponema sp. UBA3662 | reverse complement strand
ATATTTCGTAACTTGAATTCCGTCTTCTTCGGAATAAGTTTGCGTGCTTGTATTTCCGTTAAAGTCGCTTGTGGTAACGGATGAATCTTTTGCCTTGTAGCTAATCTTTCTGCTTTTTCCAAGTGCATTTGTTTCGCCAATGAGTCTTCCAAACTGGTCAAAGTTGTAAGTTCTTGAATTGCCAAGCGCATCTTTTGTGGTTAAAGTGCGGAGGTCTTTTGAATATGCTTTCTGCTGAATCAAATCGCCTGCTTCAAAGGTTTTTACAATCAGTCCAGAGCCGTCATAGGCAAATTCCTTTTGTGGCATTCCTCTTTCCTTTTTTGAAGTGCATCTGTCAAAGGAATCGTAGGTGCATTCAAGAAGGTTTCCGAGTATGTCTGTCTGTTTTAGAAGGTTTCCTTTTGCGTCATAGAAAAAGTTTTCTTCATTTGTTCCGTCTTTAATTTGGGAGACTTTTCCAAAGGCATTGTAAAGATAGTATTTTTTTGAGCCTTCACTTTCTTCTGCAATGCAATTTCCGTCTTCGTCATAGGAATAGCTTTTTCCGCTTTCATCATCGGACAGTAAATTTCCCCACGCATCATATTTGAACTTTGAAGAAAAGTTTCCGCTTGTGCAAGTGACGCTTCCTGTCTTGTCATCGTATTCAATTTGCTCTTTGACAGTTTTTCCGTCGCTAAGCTGGCATCTTAAAGACAGTGTCTTTCTGCCAAGGGAGTCGTATTCTGTTTTTTGTGTGTAAGTCTTTGTGCTTTCTGTAACAGTTTTTATTCCATCTTCTTCTTGGTAGGAAAAGTCTGTTGTAAAACCATTGGCCTTTGTTCTGCTTTTTAAGCGCCCGTCCTCTCCGTAGCAAAAATCATAGATGTGAATTTTGTCTTGTATTATAGAAGAAATTTGCCCAGAAGCAGGGGCGTGCAAATACTTTGTTACTCCTCCATAAGGATTTGTAAATTCACTTATCTTTCCCGCCGCACTGAATTTGTAGCTTGTGGAACGGCCTTCTGCATCAGTTTTCTTAACAAGGTTTCCATTTTCATCGTAAAATTCCCTTGCAAATAGAATACCGTCTTTTTTTGTCGTTACGATTTTATTTCCACCTTCAAAGGAATATTCAAATTCCTGGCAATAGACTTTTCCTGTAGTCTTTTTGTTTTCGTCTGCAAAGCTTCTTCTTTCCTTTACTATGTCTCCAGAAGCATTGTATTCGTATTCCGTCTTGATACAGTGTGCATCGTTTTTTGCCGCTGCTGAATAATTCCATAAGTAGGATGCCTTGAGCTTTCCTGATGGTGTGTATTCATAGCTTGACTTTAGTCTTGCATTTTCAGTGGCAGTTTTTATGTCGTTTCCAATTCCGCTTTTTATTTCCAGAATATTGTGGCTTTTTCCGTAGCTTATAAGAAGGACTTTTGTTTTGCCGCTTAACAAATCTTTTTCTGATTTGCAAACAATATCCTTTCTGTTGTTTCTGGTAATTTTCTGTTCAATGTTGTTCGGTGTGCGGATGGTTGTTGTGCGTCCGTCGTAGCTCCAAGTCCAAAGTTTTCCCTGCGTGTTTGTGTAGGAAGCTATTCGTCCCTGCAAATCATATTCGTATCTTCCGGATTTGTCCTTGGTCAAGGTGTAGCTTTCTGCATCGTAGTCAAAGATTCCTTCATCGAATCCGTGGCTTTTTGCAACTCCACCCCAGCCGTTGCCCTCGTAAGAAAGAATTGTCTTCCCGTCCCGCTTTACAGAGGTAAGGAATCCTGTTGAATCATATTCAAATGATGTAAGAATTGAATCCCTGTCGCAGTAGGATACAAGCAAATTGAACGGCTGCTGGTAGATCCATTTTTCACTGCTTCCGTCGCTGTAGCTTGCCTTTGTTAAGTTTCCGTAAGAGTCGTAATAAAACTTCTTGAGGCCATAATTGTTTTCCAGACTCGTAATCTGATTTTTTGAATTGTATGTTCTTTTCTTGAATGTACCATCGGAATATATTTCCTTTGTGATGTGGTTTCCGTCTTCAAAGAAATATGTTGCTGTATTTCCGTCTGGGTCTGTGTAAACAAGTTTTCCTTTGGAGAAGTCACCATCGAATGTTTCTTTCCAACCTTCCTCGTTGATTACTGCGATTACTTTCTTTTCATCCTTGTTGCTTGAATTATTTCCATAAAAAATCTCGTTGAAAGTTCCGTCTGCTTTGATGCATTTTTTAATGTCACCGTCTTGGTCGTATTCGTATTGGATAATGTCATTGTCGCTGTCCAGAACTTTTACAAGATTGTTTTCCTCGTAATAGAATGTTGACTCTTGCCCGGTAAGTTCATTCGTTACTTTTGTTAAATAATTCTTTTCGTTTCTGGTAAAGGATAATATGTCTTTTTCTTTGTGCTGAATGCTCTTAACCTTTTGTGAGTCGTCAAGCGAAAAAGTAATCGTTGAACCGTAGCGGTCTTTGTAATATTCAGGAAGACCGTAGGCGGAGAATTTTTTTACCATTCCTGAAAGATAGTGAATCTCCAAGCCACCGTCGGAAGTAGGGCTTGCGTACACTTCTTTTGCAGATGCTTTATCGCAGTTTTCGTAAGTGTTGCTGCTTGTGTTAAGGTCTAAGATGTAGATGTTTCCGTTGTCGTCAATGAACATTATGGAATTTGCATTCATCTGGTTTGCTTGCTCTTCGTAACCCCATGATGAATGTTTGTTGAGTTCCTTGTTCTTTGCCGCATTTTTTTCCATTTGCTGGATTTTGTTTCTTGCAGCCTTTATTCTGCTTTCTGCATTTGCATACTTTGTAAGAAGGTCTGAACGGTATTCCATGGGAAGAGTGTGTATGGAAGAGCTTAACCTGTTCAGTTCCTTTTCGTTTTCTGCTAACTCTTCTTTTATTTTCTCTATTCCCTTTGTGCTTGTTCCGCGGATGATTCTTGTGTCCAGCGAGCAAAACCACTGGTTGCCGAATGAACCACAAGAATGGTTTCCGCTTAAAAGGTTTCTGAACAAAACAAAGTCATTTATTCCCCATTTAAAACTTGCATCGTAATCATTGATGAAAAATTTTCCTGAGCTTATGAATACAGGGTCTCCTGCAAGAGATGGAGCCTTCGCCTCTTCTGTTACATTTGAAGGTAGTGCTCCTTGGATTGCGCTGGCGCTTCCTGTGCTTGAATCATTTCCGAATGGGTTAGCAAACAGTGCCACATTAAAAATTCCGTCTTTGTTGAAGAGGTTTGGTATGTGGGAAAAATTAAGATAACCCGGGCTGTTGGCAGATGAACTTTTACTGGAAGAAAACATTGAACCCAGACTAGACAGTGCACTTTGTATTCCGCTGAATAATCCTGATATTGCAGCTCCAATGGATGCAATTGCCGAAGAAAGGCTTTCCGCCTGACTTTCATTGGATGCAGCTGTACCACCTGTTGTGTCCAGTACGGTGTCGCTAAAGGCATCTCCTGTTGCCCCCGCACTTTCTCCTCCTCCATCTGAACCAGAGTCGCTTGATGTTGAGCCAGAAGCAGAAGACGATGATTCTCCCCCGGAACTGCCAGAACTTCCTGAATTTCCGCTGCTTGATGAACTTGCCGAAGAAGATGCTGCGCTTCCTCCAGAGACTCCTACTGCAAATTTTAGCAGTGGCATTGTGATTGCATTTACCTGGAATATAAGAATTCCGGCTCCCAAGCACAATGTTTTTTTTAAGATTTTAGATAATTTCATTTACACCTCCTAGTGTGAAAAATTATAGTTACCCAACAATTTGTCGAGCAAGCTGCCACTTTGGTTTTCCGTTGGAACATAGCCACTTGCCTTTTGCACAAACTGGCACTGTCCGTCTGTTCCGCTACCTTGAATGTAGTAAGCAGAATTTGATTCAGCGATTTGTCCTTTTTCATCAAGGGAACAAAAATAGATTCCTATTGGAAAAATATCCTGGGATGCAGTGTAGCTTTCCGAAGTTGCATTTTTTAGCGCTGAGCTTACCTTTAAAATATCATCCTTAAGCTTTGGAAATTCTTCCAGAAAAATATCTGTCATGCTGGATATTTCTACATATACAGGGTTTAGCAAACTGCCTGATACAGAAAAAGTTTTTGACTTTGTTGCTATTTTGTCCCTTAGTTCTTCTGCACTTTTTTTGTTTTCTATTAAAAGACTTGCTTTTTGTGAAAATGCGTTGAAGCTTTCAAAAAGGTCTACTGCTGCATCCATTTTTACAATTGCAAATGACTTGTCGTTTTTTGCAGAATATTGCCTTTCTATTAGTTTTGCAACTTCGCATCCTTCTTCGCAAGTTTCAAGGTCTTGATTCATCCACGAAGAGTAGTCCCAGCCGCTTGCATCCTGAACGCCTTCAACTCCAGCAAACCAATTTGCTTCTTGCCTTAGCTCGTAAATCTCTTCCAGTTCAGAACCAAAACATGTGTCGAATCCAATAAGTTCAAGCTTGTCGTTGCCCATTCCTGACTTTATTGCTTTGCGAAGTTCCGGTATGGACATAAAAGTTCCGCTTGTGTCGTCAATTGCCACAGCTCTATTTGCCTTGCTTGCGGTAAAGCGGTAGCCTGTCCCGTGCCCCCAGATTATAAGGGCGTAATGTTCTGCAGGGTAATACTTGCGCGAAAAATTAAGCAGGGAAATTAATGTTTCCGGGTCGCCCATGTTCAATTCCGCTGATTGTGAGCCAATTCCCAATGCCTTGCTGTTTAGCTGAATTGATTTTGACTTTGCAGAAGAGTGGTTTATTTCAAAAAGCCTGGTTCCTTTCCAGGAGCTTTCGCTTTCCATTGCATTTTGCGCCCTGTCAAAAAGAACGACGGTTTTTACAAACTCGCTGTTGCAATCCCCGCATTCAATTTCTCTAAAGTCTTCCAGTGCCGCTGAGTCCAAGTTGTTATCTGCCGCCATGTAAACGATGAAGGTCCATTTGCTTTTTGCATGAACTTCCGGATTTGTTCCTCCGGAATTTACAGAAGAAGAAACTTCCTTTAGGTCAAAGTTGCATGACTGAAGGATAAAGAAAAAGACTGTAAAGATAAAAGCTGGTAATTTTTTCATTTTATCCTCCAAGATTAATTGCAATATAGGCCAAAAGGATCTGCCCAAGATGTTCCGTCGTCGTATTCAATTTCTGTTGCGTACAAAAAGTCTACGCTGTAGCTTTCGTCTATCTCTGGGCCGATTATTTCATCGAGGTTGATTGTTATGGGGACTTCGTCCTTCGATTCGATTGGGCATTCAATCATGCACTTGATTCCGTTTGTTATTAGTCCTGCGCTTTCTCCTTCTGCGTCATATATCCTTGCGGAAAATTTTACGTTCTTTATTTTTCTTTCGCTGTTGTTGTAAAAGTTAAATGATACGCATGCAAATTTGCAGATGCCTGGATTTTCGCCTATGCTTACCTGTGCGTTTGAAATGTAGTAGGGTTTTGAGAAATTTGCTTCCGTGGCGCATCCAAAGAATAGCATTGATAAAATAAATCCAAAGATAATGTTTTTTTTCATTTTGATTCTCCTTTTTCCTGATTTGTCTCTTGAATTTTTGAATCGAGAAGATTTTCATACATGCATATTTCTGACCTTTCTTCTTTAGAGGTCAGATTTTCCTTTGCGGCTAAGAGTTCTTCTTTTGCAGTTGCAAAATCTCCTTTTTTGTAGGCAAGGACGCTTTCGTAAAGTCTTAGCTCCGTCTCTTTTATGGAAGCTTCCTTGCATTTTAAAAGAGTTTTTTCTGCCTGATAATAATTTCCCTGAATTAGAAAATTTTCAAATTCTTCTTTAAGGTCTTTGACACTTTTTATCTGAAGAATGTAAAGTCTGTTTGCCGGAATGTTTGCAAAGTTGAGCCTTGCACTTTCCCAGTTTTCCTTGAATCCTGTGAATTCTTTTTTGCAAGACCTGTTAACTTCTATACAGAAGAATCCTCTTTCGTCTGTTGTTGTTACGACTTTTTTGTTTTGGTCCAGTATTGAATAGTTTGCTACCGGTTCTCCGTGCATGTCGCTTACCATTCCGTGTAAGCTTTTCTTGCTTGAAATTGAAGCTGTTGTTGCGCACGAGACCAGCGGGGCACACAAAATTAGGCTGAGTGCTTTTAAAATGTTTTTTCTTTTCATTGTTTTTCTCCTCTTATTTTTCCTTGGTTGTTTTTGTAAAAGACAAGAACGCTTCCGTCTTTTTGGATTATCCTTCCGAAGCTTTCGTTTTTACTAAGATTTTCTTTTGCCGTCATGGTAACTTTTGGATTTGCAGCTTTTGTTTGCAAAGGATTTGCTTTTGGCAAATCTTTTTCTACAAAGACCGCAGTGTAGTCTTTTAAAAGCTCAAGCGGGTTGAAATTTTCTGCCCTAATTTTTTCTGCAAAGATAATCTTCATCTTTGTGTTGAATTTTCCAGGCTCTATTTCTATTGCGGCAGGAAAAATTGAATGTTCTTGGCAAACATTCTTTAGCTTTTCAAGAATTTTATCTGCTGACTTGTTCTGGAATAAGAATTCAACTATCCCTTCATCAGAAAAATCTGTAAGCAAAATTCCGTTGCAGCTCCATATAGAAAGTCGAATGTCGTCAATCTGGCTTTTGGAAAGTTCCTTCTTTAGCTTTATGACGCTTTTTGCTTTGCCGTATAAACTGGCAGAAAATTCCGGTTTTGAATTGGAGTAGGTTACCGCGGAAAATATTCTTTGACTTTCTTTTGCATTTTCCTCTGCTGTTGGAAAGTCTTGCGGAAAACATTCTTTCATGCTGAAATTCATCTTGTATGCTTGCTCATTGGTTTGGTCTTCCAAAAATATTAGCGAGCAGTTTTTTATTGTACCTCCGCTTTTTCTTGTGCTTTGCAAAAAGTCATCAAGGGTTTTGTATGCCTGAACTATGTTCTGCTGGATTGCCTTGTCAAAGTCTTCTGCTTCTGTCTTTGCTGCTACAGTAGAAGAGGAAACTTTGGTGACCTTGGCAGCCTGAGCCTTTGACTTTGAATGAATGGCATACGACACGGAAAGTATTGTAGCTAAAAAAACTATTGCAAGTGCCAGTGATATGTTCAGCATTTTTTCGGAATTGAAAAATTCAAGTTTGTTTTCTTCTCCGAACTTTAAAGGAAGGTGTCTTTTGCCATCAGTCTTGTATTCTGCAAGTTTTACTTTGTCCATGACGGCAACGGCTGCGATAAGCTTTCCTTTTTTTAGCCTGTACTTTGCATCGTAGCAGCAGTTGTCAGAAAAACATGGATGGAGCTGCTCCAGCTTTTTGGCAATGTAATTCTTTCTTCTGCTTTTTTTGAGTAAAAAAGGCATTGGAAAAGAATAAAGTTCATAGTCATCTTTTTTAACAGATTCTTTTTTCATAAACTCTCCTGTTTTTTATAGAACAATGCTTCCATTGTCTTTCCATGGCACTTCCAGCTTTCTTTGTAAAGTTTTCCCTCCCGCTTGATTTTTAGTTCTTCAAAGTCCCATAGGGAAGAGCAGGTGTCTTTCCATTGGGATGATTCAAAAAGCCATTCTGATTCCTTTGTTGATTTGCATAAATTTATAAATCCGTTGTATAAAAATTTATCCCTGTTCAGTTCATGTTCTATTTGAACCGTTCTTGAATGAATTTTTACCGCTGGAATTAATGCCCCGGATAAAAATGGAAAGAATGAAGATATGATTGCGCAACAGCATATTAATTCAATTAGTCTCATTTTATGCTTCCTTTTGCAGCTTTGTTTTCTTTTTCCACGTAGGAATAAAATTCATATTTTTGCCTAAGCGCGGAATTGTACTGGGCATTTACACAGGCACAAATTCCTGCGCATACAAAAGAAAGTGAACAAAGGATTATTAGCGTAAGGATTATGATGTGCCCTTCGCTCTTTCTTTTTAGCCTATTTATAAGAAACGATGTCAGCGTTTTCACCTTCTCCTCCTGCTACTCCGTCTGCTCCGTAACAGATGACGGCATAGGGTAAGTTTTGCGGACAGTCCGACGGAAAGGTTGCGCTTCCGTTTTTGATGTACACGTAGTCATTTCCCCAAGGGTCGGGTTTGACTTCCTTGTCCAAGTAAGGGCCGTTCCAGTTTTGTGGGACGGGAACAAGAGTGGGTTTTGTCCACAGCGCCGCAAGCCCCTGCTCTGTTGTGGGAAAACTGCCACAGTCCAGGTAGTAGGATTGCATTGCCGCTTTATAATGCTCAAGCGTTTGCCTGGCAGATGTTTCCCTTGCAAGTTCCATGATGCGTGCTGCCGAGATTCCTGCTCCTGCAGAAAGAAGCGCTCCGATTGCAAGTACCGCAAGCGTTTCAATGAATGTAAAACCGCTGCAATAATTGCCCTGCCTAGGATCTTTTCCATTTGGATACCCCCGTTTTTTTGTTCTGATTTTTTTCATAAATCCTCCGTAAAATATCAGTTAGATTCCATATTCAAACAAAGCCGGCATAACAACCGTCTTTAATAAGAGCGTTATGTAAATTGCAAGTGCAGTCATGGAAAGTGGTTCCGTCATTTGCATAAAGACTTTTGACCACTCTTCATTTTTCTTTTCTAGGCTTTCGCAAATTGAATTTAGTGCCTTGTCTGCCTGTCCTGACTGTTCTGCAAGTTCTATTTGCAAAAGAAATTCTTCCCCGAATCTTTGGCATGCCTTTGATGCCTTGTGTCCATGCTCCAGGTCGCAAAGGGCAAGAATTATTTGCTTCTTTAGTTTTTTGTTTTCTTTTGCCGCAAGAAGAGATGTTTTTAGTGCGTTGTAAAAATCAACTCCGGATGCAGTAAGGAAGTTTAGTATCTTGAATGAATCAACGTATTCCTCCCTTGAAAAAAGATTTTTTATTGCAAGGCAGAAAGCAATGATGCATGCGACTAGGAATAAGTTTGCGCTTATGCAGCCTTTTACTGCATTTTGTTTGTATAAGTCAAAGTCAAATTTTCCGCTTATGTTTGTAATGATGTTTTTTCCGAATGTCATAAGAAGAATGCAGCCTGTCATTGCTACGAGCGTTACAAAGACAGGGTAGATTATTGAATAGATAAGCTTTTGCTTTTTTTGCCTTAGTCCGTATTCCCTAAGGTATAAAAAGGTGAATACTTTTTTTATGCTGCCTCCGCTTTGTGCACAGGAAACAAATGCTCCGTATATTGAATTGAATTCTATTGCGGAACATTTTTGTAAGGCTACGGAAAGCAAGGAACCCTGCTGCAGGTAAAGCTCTATTTCTTCTGCGGCCTTGCGTACGGCTTTTTTTGCCGACTTCATCTTTTGAATTATGCAAAGGGCTTTTGAAAGTGCTATGTCTGATTCCAAAAGAGAATTGAGAATTTTTACAAACAAAAATCTGTTCTTATTTGCCATTTGAAACCTCTATTTCTGCCTCTAATTTTCCATTGACCAGTCTTTGCGAAATGATTCCTTTTATGACTTCTTCTACTAAAGAAGAACTTTCGCCAAGATTTATGAGTCTAAGCTTTGCCTGGGAGATGCTTCCTGTGTGCAGGGTTGCAAAGACAAGGTGGCCTGTTAGAGCTGCCTGGAGTGCGACTTTTGCGGTAAGGCTGTCCCTTATTTCTCCAATAAAAATTACGTCCGGGTCCTGTCTAAAAACTCTTCTTAGCGCATCTGCAAAGTCCATGTCGTGTCCCGGCTGAACCTTGACCTGTGTAACTCCGGGTAAGACATATTCCGGCGGGTCTTCCAAACTGATGATTTTTTTTGTGTCGCATTGGCTCTTTCTTATTTCTTCCAGAATTGCCCCCGCGGTGGTTGATTTTCCGGAACCGGTTGGACCGCATATAAGGACAAGACCGTTTTGCAGGCGGCATAATTTTTTTAGCTCTTCAATCTGTTCTTGGTCGTAACCAAGTTTTTCTAGTGAAAGTGGAGTCTTTGAGGAATCCAGAATTCTTAGCACTACGGATTCGCTTTCTCCGCTTGCACCTACGCTTGGAAGGCAGGATACGCGGATAAAAATGCTTTCGTTATTGTTTGCCATGAATGTGAACTGCCCGTCTTGCCCACGCCGGTTTTCTACTACATTCATTTTT
This sequence comes from Treponema sp. UBA3662, assembly GCA_002373205.1. GTDB lineage: Bacteria > Spirochaetota > Spirochaetia > Treponematales > Treponemataceae > Treponema_D. Next base: position 13,943 of record DFJV01000069.1, on the reverse strand, counting down.
GCAAGGAGCTTTATTCTTTGAACAAGAGATTCTCTGCTTTTGTGTTCCAGGCTTGCGTATTTTGTTAAAAGCCCTTTTATGCGGAAGCGGACTTCTTCTGCTTCTATGTGGATGTCTGTTGCCCCCTGGTGCTGGGCGCTGAATATTAGTCCTGAAAGCAAAGCGGATGCTTCGTTTTCTTCTTTTTCCTGAAGGTCTTTGCTTTCATTTGCTTCTTCATCAGAATAAAAATTATTTGTGCTTAGAGAATTGTCTTTTTTTTCGAAAAGTTTGGAGAGCTTTAAGTTGAACTCTTCCTTTTTGATTTGCCTAAAATTTATTCCGCAGCTTTTTCCGGCAAAGTCAATGTTTGAATGGACTGCGTGACAAAGCCTTTCCTTTAGCTTTTCGTTTGAAGAATCCAAGAGGCCGAAGGTTATTGTGTTTTCCGGTTTGTTTGCTTCCAGTACGATTGTTCCGTTGTGAAGGCAGAATACCGGCGAAAGTGAAAAGTTTGTTCTTGTAGCCTGCATTTAAAGCTCCTTTGGGGTTGAGAAAATGAATTTGTTCAATACCCTTGCGCTGAATTCTTTGTCTGATTCATCAGATGGGTTTGTTGTTTGTTTTGCTGAAGGTGCTTTTGCTTTCTTTTGGTTCTTTTCCCAGTGGGGAACAAGATAGATTACAAGCTCTGTGTTTTCTTTTGTTCTTTTGTGGGACTTGAAGAGCCAGCCTATGACAGGAATTTTTGAGAGCAGGGGAGTCCTTTCTTCTACGAGGGAATCTTCGTTTTGTAAAAGTCCGCTTAGGATTACAGGTTCTCCGCTTTTGCCAAGCACTTCTGTTGTGATTGTCTTTTCGCTTGTGGGAGGCGGGTTTCCAGTTTTGGAAGAAAGGTCTGCCCCTTGTCTTGAAACGCATGCGGCAACCTTGCTTGTTATCATTCCGTCTCCGCTTACCCATCCTGTTATGTCTATTGTAAGGCCGGAAACAATTTCGCGTGTGATACCTGAGTAGACGGGCTTTCCTGTTTCTGGATCCAGGTTGTTGTCGCGGTAGCGGTAGGTGTTTGTGTTCTTGAAATTTATTGTGCCTCCGTTTACGCCGTGCAGGGTTGTGTCTGCAAAGACCTGTGCCCGGTTTTCGTTTATTGCGCTTTGAAGTGATGATGCAAACTTTAGTCCGAATGCTCCCACAACATCAAGGTTGAGGTTTAGGACTGAACCAAGTGCCGCTGACATGTTGTGCCTGTCTCCAAGGGCTAGCCTTTTTACGTTAAGCGATGCGTCAAAGGAAAAGTCGTCTGTTGACTGGTACTGCATTACAAGCAGGTCGTAGCGGATGCGCTTTTCGCTTACATCTATAAGGCTAAGGTTTTCTTTTAGCTGCTTGTATTGTTCTTCGCTTCCTGTAAAGAAAAATTCATTGTCGCTTTTTGACTTTACAATTTGGGACTGCTCTATTCCGGGTGGAAGGGCTGCCAAGAAGTCTGCGGTTTTTATGTAGCGCAATTCGATGCGCTTTATGTTTTGCTTTGTGTCGAATGATGATGAAAACTCTTCTATGGAATTGTGAAGCTCTTCTTTTGCAAAGTAGAGGATGGCATTTTCTTCTTCCATGACAATGGCCTGCTGCTGGCCGAACCTTTGCATGATGAGGTTTCCTGCTTTTGCACAAGGGTAATACTTGAACTGGTGCCTCTTCCATATTTTGCCTGCATCGCGCACAGGGTTTGCCTTTTCCTGGCGGGGGATTACATAAAATATTCCCTTGCATTCCGTGCAGTCAAGGTTGCAAGTTGAACAGATGAGGGAGAGAGTTTCCTGGAAATTCTTTGCGGTGAACTTTAGCCTCTTTATGGGAATTGATGTGTCGCAGGAGAATAAAAACTGCTTTTCTGCCTTTGAGAATAACTCTTCCAGACAGATACCTGCGCTTGCATCCTGAATGTCTGCGTCAAAAAGATTTTGGTTCTGGCTGTTGCGGCTTATATAAATGTGTCCGCTTTCTGCTTTTTGCAAAGTACCTGTGCCAAGGTTTCGCTTTATGTGGAAGCCGGATGTGTCTTGCCCTTCTGCTTTGCAAACTGCCACGCATACATATTCTTTTCCGCACTGGCGGATTAGGGCTTCCAGCATGTTTTTTAGGGCAAGGTTTTTGTCTTCTCCGCGGAAGCTTGCGTGCAGGGAAATTGGGCTGTCGCTGAGCTGCTCGTAAGTTACCGTTGTACCGAAATAGCTTCCCAGTTTTTCTGCAATCATGGAAGGCTTGCAGTCCATTGCGTCTGCAAAGAAAGTGCCGTCTTCTTGTCTTATGCTTACCCTGCTTACAGTCCACAGGTCCGGGCTTTTGTTTACGTAAAGGCGGTGGGCTTTTAGAAAGCTGTCAAAGGCGTTTTCGAAAGACGTGCCTGCAAAGCGGAATGTCATCTTGCCGCTTACCGTGTCGTCCGCAACGATTGCTATTCCCCGGTACATACTTACCGTGTAGAGAATTTCTCCTATGTCTTTGTTTACAAATTCAAATCCGTCGATTGATGAAGTTTGGTTTTTTGTTTGGGCAGAAAGGTCGCTTGGGAATGTTGCGCTGCCAACTGCAAGCCCAAGGCATAAAACTGCTAAGAGTCTTTTTTTCATTTTTGTCTCCGTTTTTTCTTTGGTCTACATATATATATTCATAGCTAAAAGTTAAAAACGTAGAAGTTTACGTAAATTTTTTTTAATAAAATGCAACAAGGTATACGGAAAAATCTGGACTTGGCAGGCGGGTCCGATAATGGCATGTTTTGGTCTAGCTTCGGAGATGCCGAATCAAGTTCGGCATGACACTTTTGGCACAGGCTCGAATGTTTGCAAATTCTTATTTTTCCTTGTTTGTAAACATAAGACTTGAAAGAACAAGACTGTTTGCAAATTTTTCGTTCTTGCCAAGGAATAAAGAGCCATGGAGGGCGGCTTAGTGGCGTGCAGAAGTGCAACGCGCTTCTGCAATCCCTGGAAAAATCCATGGATGGGGCGTTCTTGCCAAGGAATATCGAGCCAAGGATGGCGGGTTAGCACCATGCAGAATTGCATAGCAATTCTGCAATCCATAGAAAATCCAAGGAGGGATTTTCTATGGCGACGTACGCCGCCGTGGAGCCCCTTTAGTCCCGCGCAAGCGGGATGAGGGTTACCGAAGGGCGGAAGGGCGGTGGCGCAGGGGCATGGGCGGTCGAATTAGCCAAAGAGTAAAATGGTAGAGCGTATAATAGTTCCGTCCAGAAAATTAAGAAGAAATACGCTTTTATAAAAAGAAAATTTATGATACATTTTTTTTAGGAGATTGACTTATGGAAAAAAAATCTTTGAAGAAAAATGCTGGTCGTGCGGGAAAAAAGGCCGGGCATGAAGAAAGAAATGAACTTGCACTTCAGACAGATGAATATAGAAGGATAGACAGGGAAAGTGAGCGCGACTATGCTGGCCGGGAAGAGAGGGGAAGGGCTTCTTCTTTTGCCGGGACTTTGCGCCTTGTGAAATTTTTTGTCTTCCTGTTTATTTTGCTTGCTGCCCTTCTTGCCGCTTACTATGGCTGGAAAAAATTTACAAAGATTCAGATAGAAAGAAAATATTCTACGATTTCTTCGCAGATTCAGGAAGTTGCGGAGCTTACTGCGATTAAGTACACCTACAACGATGTTGTGAGCATAAAAAAATCTGCGGTGGGCGGAATGAGCAAGGCCTACAGCATTGTTAAGTACACGGGAATTATCCGTGTTGGAATCCGCGATGTTTCTGATATTGGAATAAACATTAGTCCCGATGGAAACAGTGTTTCTGTAAAGGTTCCGCGTTCGGAGATTTTGGAGAATGCCCTTCTTAGCCAGGAAGTGTTTGATGAAAAGGACGGTGTTTTTGTTGGCGTGAACACCAAGGAAGTGATGGAAGAGATTAAGCGCGCAATGGAAAGTCAGCTTTCCCAGATAAAGGATTCTGGAATTGAAAAGGATGCGGATAAGAAGGTGAAGTCGCTTTTGGAGAGCATGATAAAGGGTGCGGGGTATGAATCTGTTAGCGTGAAGGTTGGGCTTTGATTTTGCGGCTGGGGTGGATTATCGGGTCAAGCCCGATAATGACAGCGGTGGGCTTTTGTAATGACAGCGGT
>DFJV01000069.1:0-9692 GCA_002373205.1 Treponema sp. UBA3662 | reverse complement strand
GCGGTGGGCTTTTGTAATGACTGGGGGCGCTTTTATAATGATAGTGGTGCGCTTTGAGTTTTTACTGCCTGTTGTAGGATGATTCTATGTTGAGCTGCGCCCTGTATTTTGCAACGGTGCGGCGGGCAACATTTATTCCTTTTGCGGCAAGTGCGTCTGCAACTTTTTGGTCGCTCAGTTTTTTTGAGTCGTTTTTGTGCTCTTCGAGAATCTGTTTTATTTGGAAGAGTACCTGGTCTTTGCTTGTGTCTGAGACTGCGTTTGTAAAGAAATATTTTACTTCGAACAAGCCCCACTGGCACTGGATGTACTTGCTGTTTGCCATTCGGGAAATTGTTGTTTCGTGAACTCCAAGTATGTCTGCCACGTCTTTTTGCTTTAGGGCTGCAAGGTTGCCTGGGCCTTTCTTGAAAAATTCGTGCTGCATTTTTACGATTACGCAAACCGCGCTAAGGAGTGTGTCTTGGCGGTACTGGATGCTTTCTATAAAATCGCGGGCTTTTTTTATTCCTTCTGTTACGGCTTTGTTTTTTGAATCTGCGTACTGTTCGAAGGTTTTGTCTATGCTTAGGGCAGGGAGCCTGTCTTTTGCGGGGCGGACTTTCCAGACTGTTGCTTGGGGTTTGTCTGTTTTGCTAACTGTTGCTTTGCCGACCTGTGGTTTGCAAACCACCATGCCCTTGGAAAAGTCTTCTTCCGGCAAGCTTTCGCTTTCGTTTGCGGAAAGAACTTCCTCTACGTAAATGTCCGGGGCAACGTAATGGGCTTCCTTGATGCCGAATCCCTGTGCGGGGAAGGGGGTGAGGGTGCGGATAAAGTCTATTGCCTTTTGCACTGTGTCTTCCGTAACATCTGAAAGCTCTATCTTTGAAATTTCATCCTCTTCTTTTAGTGCGAACATTTTCTTTTGTTCTGCAAGGTAGGAGATGATTTTTTTTGTTGCCCTGTCTGCAAGCGGCGGGTTTATAAAGTCCAGGCGGCCGTTTAGGATAAAGAGGGCAAGGTGCTGGTTCTTGTCTTTTAGCCTTGCCTGTACGTAAAGGCTTTCCTCTGAATTTTTTGTGCAGCAGCCTTCGGGGGAAAATGACTGGATTAGGGAAATGATTTTGTTTAGCATTTCCGTTTTTTGTTCTGAATGGCCCTTGTCTATAAAGGAGATGGGGGAGAGCATGTGGAAGCCTTTGTCGGAGAGGTTGTAGATGAGCTTTTCGCCCAGGTCCATTTCTTCTTTGGAGAGGTCTTCCATGTGCAGCTGGCTTAGCAGGTTTTCTTTTAGGCTTTTTCTGAATTCTTGCTTTGATTCAAGTGCCTGTTGGTAAGTGTTGCTTGCTTCTTGGGCGGTTTGGCTTACATTGCCGGTAACCCTTGTTGTGTCTGTCCTGTTTGAACCTGTCTTTTTTTTGCTTAGGGAGGAGCCTCGTTCCCTTACTTCCAGGGCAGGGTTTTCCGCCGCCTGCCTGTAGATTTCTTCGCGCAAGTCGGTGGAACCCATTGCAAGCAAATTCATGGCCTGGATCTGCTTTTGGCTCATCACTTGAAGTTGAGACTGTTTTAATGTCTGCTGAAAATCTATTGCCGCCATATGTCTTTAATCGCCGGAAATCAATTTTGTGTTCCACTCCCAGAAAAATCTGCCAGAAACGCCTCAGTTGCGCGTACAAGGTATTAAGGTCGCTTTCGCTCCCCCGCGCAAAGGGCGTTTCTGTCATATTTTTCTTCCGTTGCACACAAAATTGATTTCCTGCATTATTGCATAAATTAAGGATAGTATAGCATAAATTTGGAAATGGGGGTATACTCTTTGCATGAATAATTTTGCTGAATACGGTCTGGCAGTGCCTGAGATTCTTCTGCCAAAGGATAAGGATTTAAAGACTTGGTGCGTTATTGCATGTGATCAGTTTACCCAGGATATTTCTTATTGGGAAAATGCGGAAAAGGCAACTTGTGGAAAACCTTCAACTTTGAATCTGATTTTGCCGGAAGTCTATCTTTCCAGCCCAGACAAGGCTGAGCGCATAAAGAAAATTCATTCGGCCATGGATTCATATTTAAAGGAAGGTGTTTTTGATGCGCCAAAAAATGAATTCATTTATATAGAAAGAAAAACTGCTTTTGGCAGGGTAAGGAAAGGCCTTTTGTGTGCCGTAGACCTTGATTCCTACGAGTGGAAGCCCTTTAGCAAGAGCCTTATACGCGCTACGGAAGCCACCATTGTTGACCGCATTCCTCCGCGTAAGGAGATTAGGAAGGGCGCACCTCTTGAAAGCCCCCACATAATGCTTTTGGTGAACGACCAGCAAAGGCTTCTTGTTGAGCGTGCAGGGGATGCTGCAAAGAAAAAGGCCCCTGTTTATTCAGGCGACCTTATGCTTGAAAGCGGTTCTATTACAGGCTGGGCCCTTTCTTCTGATGATGAGCTTTCTTTGGTTAAGGATTCTCTTGGCAAATTAAAGCAGAAGAATACGGATTCTGACGGAAGTGCCTTTATGTTTGCGGTTGGAGACGGAAACCATTCTCTTGCCACGGCTAAGGCTGTTTGGGATGAATACAAGGCAGAGCTTAAGGCTTTGGGAAAGAGCGATGAAGAAATTGCAGCTTGCCCTGTGCGCTATGCCCTTGCGGAAATTGTTAACATATACGATGAAGGGCTTACTTTTGAGCCTATTCACAGGGTTGTTTTGGGTGCGGATAAGGATGAGCTTGAAGGATTCTTGAAGGACAAAATGAATGCTTCTGTTTCTTTTGCAAAGGACCAGGGGGAGCTGGAGAAAGAAGTTGCATCTTCCGGCGGAAACTTTGGCCTTGTCTACACTGCCTGTGGAAAGACAAGCTATCTTCTTTGCAAGACTGGCGTAAAGGAGCTTCTTGTTAGCAAGATTCAGCCCCTTCTTGATGACTTTATAAAAGAAAGGAATTCTTCTGGTAAGGCAATAGAGATTGACTACATACACGGAAGCGGAGAAGTCTTCCGCCTGGGTGCAAAAGAGGGGAACGTAACAATTCTTTTGCCGCCTGTTGCCAAGGATTCTTTCTTTGCAACAATCAACAAGACAGGCCCCTTGCCAAGAAAGAGCTTTAGCATGGGGGAGGCCAGCGAAAAGCGCTTTTACCTTGAGTGCAGGAGGCTTTTCTAGCCATGATTCAGCTGGTTGCATTTTTGGGAAACTATGGCCGCGAATACGAGAACACAAGGCACAATACCGCCTGGATGTTTGAAGACTCGCTGCCTTTTGCAAATAAGATAAGCTGGCAGAACAAGTACAAGTCTGACTTTTGTGCAATTGACTACGAAGTGCTTATGGGATGGCTTTTGGAAAGCGGGCTTGTAAAGCAGAGGTCTGACGGTTCTTTGCCCATTCCTTCTTCCGCACCTGCAAAGATTTATTTTATGAAGCCTCTTACCTACATGAACCTTAGCGGCGATGCGGTTGTAGAGGCGGCGCATTTTTTTAAGATTCCGCCGGAAGACATTCTGATTGTGCACGACGAGATAGAGCTTGCACCGGGTTTTGTTAGCCTAAAGTGGGGCGGTGGCCTTGGCGGGCACAACGGTTTGCGGTCTGTAAAGGCTGTTCTTGGTACTGCTGACTTTTGGAGGCTGCGCTTTGGGGTTGGAAAGTGCACCAACGGTTCTGTTGCGGATTATGTTCTTGGCAAATTTGCGGGGGACGAGGCAATTCTTATGAGCCAAGTCTTTGAGATGACGCTTCCTCTTTTTGCAAAGGTTCTTACCGCAAAGGATGCCCACAATCTTTTGGGTGAGTGGGGAAAGAAGAAGCTTGTGGACTAGTGGGAAAGTAGCCTACGCGGGATTGTAGGGTGAAAGCAACCTACGCGGGATTGTAGGGTGAAAGCAACCTACGCGGGATTGTAGGGGCGGCGTAGCCGTTGCGGAACGAAGTGGAGTAATGGAGGCGAAAGCCGGAACCCCGAAAAGCCCGTGACGAAAGGCATGAGAGCCGGTTGCAGCCAAGGGCTTTTTGGCAGAGCAAGTAGGACTTCGTCCTCAAAAGTTCCGTCCTTACTGAAGTTCTTCCATTTTGCTAAGCTTTGATTTTTTGCTTTTTACAGCGTAAATTGAAGTTAGGACCGTTGCAACGATTATTGTAGCCGTGATTATTTCCCAGATTCCGTTTGTGGCAAGGGTGCATGCAAGTATTGCAAAGTAGCCGCCGACGGATGAAAGTCCTTCCGCAGAAAATCCGAACTGTTCCAGAGCGCCCTTCATTCCCTGTAGAAGCTGTTCCGTGTAGAAAATGTAAAGGGCTGCCATTACGATTACTGTGTGGCAAAGGGTTCCCACAGCAGCGGCTATTGAACCTGACACCACTTTTGAAATTGCCGGAATGTTTCCAAGCAGTTTGCATATAGCCCAGACCGCAACCGGGAAAAGCATTCTTGGCAAGACAGAGCAGAAGGGGTTTATAAAGAAGGGGCTTCCTGTTTGGGCTGCCCTGATTAGGCTTGAAAGACCGAATATGAGGCCTACGCTTACTCCCGGGACAAGGCCTGCAAGTATTACGGCAAGAATTACCGGGATGTGCATTATGGTTATGGCAAGAAGTCCTATCTGTAGGTAGCCGAGCGGGGTAAAGCTTAATACTACGCTGAGTGCCCCGAATACGCCCGTAAGCGCGATTTTATAGTTTATTGAGCGGTTTGTTTTTTCCATAAAAAGCCTCTGATTGCTTTTCTTCTAATGTGATACTAAACAATATTACTGGAAAACGCCCTCGCTGTAAAGGGGAGCAAAAAGGCTGTAGAAGCCAAGTGCAAATCTTATAAAAGTGGCAAATGTAACTATTAACACGAAAGCACTTCCATTCCCGGCAGTAAACGCATCAAAAAAGCCGAGCGCGGATATAAGGTATCAGACTCCCTTCGGTCGCACCGCGCAAATGCTTTTTTGCTGCGTTTCCCGCCTCCATTCCAGTGCTTTCTTTACATATTTTTGCATCACAATTGTTGAAAGTATGCACTTGCCTTCTACACCCATTTGGGCAAGATGTAAATAGAAAGGTTGTTTTGAAGCAAAAAAAATGCGGTATATGCAAAAGGCAGGCGCATATACCGCATAAATCTATCTTTAGACGACAACTTAAGTTAAAAGCAGGTTGTTAAGTTGCCTCCCACCAAAAGATTTACAAATTTAAAGACGGATTGTTTCCACCATGTAGCGGATGGAAGTTCCCTTGTCGTCCTTGAGGGTCTTTTCTACTATAAAGACAAGGCTTTTTCCGGCAGGATCGGTAAAGATTCTGTCTATCCTGTAGGACGTTATGTTCTTGCGCCAGTAGTCTGGGGTTCCAACCTTTCTTGTGTAGAGGACGTTGCCTTCCGAATCCTTCTTTTCCAGGTTGATGTAGAAACTGGACTGGACCGTTGAACCTTTGTCCCATGACTTTTGGCTTACAAGCTTTATGTTGTAGTAGACGTCCTTTCCAAGTTCCTCTGAACCGTCAAAGTCTTTAAAAACGATTTCTTCGTCCGGGGCCTTGGAGTTGCTTTCGCGCACGTAGAGGGGAATCTGCTTTTTGGAGCAGTTGTACTTGTCGATTTTTGCCGAATTGCTTTTTAGGAGCCTGTCGTAAGCGTTCTTGCCTGAACCTGACTTGTTTTTTGTCTTGTAGACTTCGTTCTTTACAAAAACATTGCCCGCTACGTCTACAGTGTAAATTTCGGCCCAGGCTTCGTAAGTTTTGTCCAGCTTTCCGTACTGGCCGAATACGTAAACTTTACCGTCGGAAGAAAAACCTATATCGGAAAAAACGGCTGCGTCGCCGGCAAAGACAGTTTGAGTGGTAAGGAGTGATGCGCACAAAAAAAGCGCTAGTGAAGCAACAATTCTTTTCATAAGTCCTCCCAAATTTATAAAACGAATTCTTTCTTTTTTTATCGGAATGCCAATTTTTATCTTTAGGGCTTTTATTTCTTCCTTATTATGGCGGCACTTTTATGGTTTTACCGGCAGTTTTATTAAAGAAGAAGCTGTGCCCCGTGTGTGGGCTTTCCGCACTTCCGCTTTCGCTCCATTCCCCGCAAGCGGGGAACGCCTTCGGCGGTGCTCCAATCCCTGCCGCGCTGGGGGAGGCTAAAGGAAAATACGATTGAATTTTATGGTGTTTGTGGTATGATATTAGGTAAAGGGGGTGTGTTATGTTGGCTATAAATGGATACTATGACGGCACCAATTATGTTGCCCAAGAAAATATAGCGATAAAACCCAACCAAAAGGTTATAATTACGGTTCTTGACGATTTTTTACCGGTTCGACGCAAGAAATCACTTTCGGAAATAGAATCATATATGAATGCCTCTTCAAAGTCTGTTCCCGATGGAATTTCTGCCGTGGATTATGTTAGGCAGCTAAGAGAGGACTGATTGAGCAGAATTTACTTTGACACAACGCCCCTTAAAAAAAATAATGGTGACTGTATATCTTAACAAGACACATTCCGTGTACCACAATGCGGTCACTGATCGTAGTCGAAGAGCCGATACTTTTTTTGCAGGCAGCTCCCTTCGACTGGCTCAGGGAGCGGGGCACTGAGCCCGTCGAAGTGCCGTCACTTTTTTTGCAAACAGGGTAATGGCTTCGTTTTGGTACAGCGTTTTCCTAATGTAATTTTCTTAAGCAATGATTGAAAACTGACTAATTTTGTGCAATAATTAAGTTTATATTATTAAAATGTTTAGGAGGCATTATGAAAAAGAACTTGTTTTCTGTATGGTGTTGGGGGGGGTACTTGTAGCCTGTGCCCTTAGCCTTTTGCTGCTTTCTTGCGGTGGCGGTGGCTCTGATGACGAGGATGCAAGTCCAGCCATTGTTTCTAGTGTGTCAAATGCCATAACAGGCTCTTCTGTCTTTATAGACGGCCGCACCGTAACCATTTGGGCAAGGTGGTGCAGTGACCACGAGGTAACGCAGGCAGAATACCAGTCTGTTATGGGAAGTAACCCAAGCTACTTTTCCGGCACAAACAAGCCGGTGGAGCAGGTAAGCTGGTACGATGCCATAACCTACTGCAACAAGCGGAGTCTGAAAGAAGGTTTAACTCCATGCTATACTGTTAGCGGGGTAAATTTTTCAGGCTCGGTGTCCGTACCAATAAGCAACAACGCAACATGGAATGAGGCAGACTGCAATTTTAGCGCAAACGGCTACCGACTGCCCACGGAAGCAGAGTGGGAATACTTTGCCCGCGGTGGCAACATAACCAACAGCGGACAGACTGATTACAGCGGTAGTGACATAATAGGAAACGTGGCTTGGTATTATGAGAATGCATGTAGTGGACTTACATCTAGCGATACGAACTACGGAACACATCCAGTAAAGACAAAGGCAAAGAACAGCCTTAACCTTTACGACATGAGCGGCAACGTATGTGAATGGTGCTGGGACTGGTACGGCAGCATAAGCGCGAGCACACTTTCTACTGGCGCGTCGTCTGGCTCCAGCCGCGTTCTCCATGGTGGCAGCTGGAACAGTGACGCTCCCCGCTGTTCTGTTGCGTACCGGGGCTACGACTACCCCGCAACCGGACTCCGCTACATTGGCTTCCGCGTGGTTCGCTCCGCTCAGTAACCCCCTTAGCCAAAAAGAAATACGAAAGTCCTGCAAGGAAATTATATACAGCTTCCGCATTTGCGGAAGTTGGGTGCCGCTCGGTAAACCCCTTAGCCAAAGTGCTGTCATTCCCGCACTTGATGCGGGAATCTTTAGCCATAAGTACATGCGTTTTTAAAGATTGTCGGGGCTTTCGCAAGGCAGTTTCCAGTGAGCCCGGCAATGGCTGAGGGGAAGTTCATTCAAATGTTTTGCTTAAATCATTTGTTACGCCTATATAAAGTGTCGTATTATTATAGTTTGACATTATGTAAACATAGTAGGAAGTCATTTTTGAAATTTAATAAATAAAGGTATTATCTGTGGTTAAAGATTGCCGGGTCAAGCCCGGCAATGACCTGTGGTCGTTTGTGTGGCGGTTTTATTGTTCCATGAAAAAAATATTTATGTTTTTCTTTCTTGCCAAACAGTAACGAGCCATGGATGGCGGGTTAGCAACATGCAGAATTGCACAATTCTGCAATCATAAAAAAATCCATGGAGGGATTTTTTTATGCGTCCTACGCCGCCGTGGAGGGGCGCGGTAGCGTTGCCGGCTGTTTTGGGGTAACTCATGTAGTATGGGGCTTGGGCAACTTGGTCGTCTTTGCGGGGGCAAGTGTATTTTTACGGACAGACGGCAATGGAGCCGGAGGGCGGAACCCCGGAAGGGCGGTGACGAGGGGCATGGGCGGTCGGATTAGCCAAAAAGTAAAATGGTAGAGCCGTTAGGACTATCGTCCATAAAATTATCGTCCAGAAGAAGTGGATTTTTTTAAGTTTCTAATTTAAAGTTTTTACCTTGAAAAATATGGGGCGGTGAGGTATTGTTAGATTATGACTCTAAAAATAAGAAACCGCTTTTTGATTGGGCTTTTTGTCCTTTTTGTCCTGCACGGCGTTTTTAACGTGGCTTTTTTTGTGTACGAGGCTCTTAACGCCAAGGTGGGGCTGCCCGTGAATGCGATTCGGCCTTTTTATATTTTTGCAAAGATGCTGCCGGTTGCTTTTCCTGCGGTGGTGGCCTGTGCCATTTTTTTTATGCTTTACGTCTGCGTGTGCACTCTGGCGGTTTACCTTATGTTTGAGAAGACCCAGGCTATTGAGATTTCCTATTTTTCGGGCTTTTTGATTGGCTGCTGCTTTGAGGGGACAAGGCTTTTGATTTGCGTTAAGGATTTTTTGCCTTCTTCCTGGTTCCTGCTTTTTATGGCTAGGATTGTGCTTACCGGGCGGATTTTGTGCCCAATGAGCCTTCTGTTTGCGGCTATTTTGAGGGAGAACGAGCAGAGGCAGAATTTTGAGCGCAATTTTCTTATCATGCTTATAGTTTCTGCTTTTTTGGGGCTCGTTTTGCCTATGAACAGCCTGGAATTTTCCACTACCTGCACTATTTTGTGCGGCTACCGGGGGATTCTTATTATTTACATAATAGTGGTTGTGCTTGCTACAGCTCTTACGCTTTTTATGCACTACAATCAGTCAAAGTCCAACAGTTCGGCCTTGATTCTGGCAAGCTATGTTCTTATGGTGATTGGCTACTTAATTCTTTGCAATGCCGACAATTACTTTTGTCTGACCGTAGGGGTGGCCATGTTTTCTTCCGGGTCAATGGGCTACCTTAAGGGGCTGCATTCCAGTTACCTGTGGAAGTAGGTCGTGTTTACTGAAAAACTCTTTTCAAGGGAGAGCCCTTGGACCCCAAACTTAAGGGGAGGGCAACTTTTTTAACGTTAAAAAAGTTGCCTACTCCGAAGCGAGGTTTTTCCCTGCTGGAAACTTCGTTGCAAGTTCCCCTTAAACCCCTCTTCAACGGAACGCCTTGATACCGTTTCATCCGGCACGGCTTAGGGCCATATCGCTCAACGTATCGCGATATGCCTAAGAACCCAGATTCTTTTATTCACAGTAATTTTTATCTGGATATAGAGTGTCTCTTAGGAGTTAAGTGCAAGCTTTTCGGTGGTTTTGGCATTTTCCCCTGCACTTTTATGCTTTTGAATACTGTTTAACTATTTGTATTAGTTGTAATTATATAGTTTTTCAGAAAACACTATGTTGCGGTTAATTGAACAAAGGG
>DFJV01000109.1:12534-17058 GCA_002373205.1 Treponema sp. UBA3662 | reverse complement strand
GTAATATTATGAAAAGCCCCTGGATGGGGAAAGCACTTAATGCCAAGATTATACCAATTTTCTTTGTGTTAAAATATGGGGTGAATACTAGAAAAATGCAGGCAAGTGGAATTATCAAAATAGGCATAAAGGTTGTAAGGGAATTCATTGTTGTTTTATTCATTCTATTCCACCTTTTTCTTCTTGCAAAAAGTACGAATGTCTATAATTGCGTAAATAGCAAATAATAAAAATATTGGAAGGTACATGAGTATTTCTATTATTCCAAAACCTGCTTCGCCTGGCGACTTTTTCATCCAATGGCAAATGTTAAAGGTTTGAATAATGATGACAATGCAAAAAGCAAAATCAATAATTATGCAGACCATGCGAGACTTTTTCTTTAGTATGACGTGGTACAAAATTAGAAGTGCAAGCGATGCAAGCAGCAAAAGCGAAAAGCAATTAAAACTTAATAAATAATCAAAATCAATTATATGGTTTAATAATAGGTATAAAAGGCTTGCAATAATAAACCGCAAGACAAAAAAATTACTTTTCACTATTTTGACTCCGCACTTTTTTTTACAGATATTTATTATAGAAATATTTTAGCATTGGAGTAAGGCTTTGTCCATCTGCTATTTCTCCGTTTTTATTTCCGGCAAGACAATGGTTGCTGAATATACAGGAGAGATATATTTTTTGTTGAATCTCCTTTGCAAAAGTTTTTCGGGGTTTCCAAATGGGAATGGATATATGACCCTGTAAAAAACAGTTGCCTGTGTTCCCGGGGCAAGAACAAACAAATCTCCTCTGTAAGCGAAGACCCAGTTTTTATTTTGATCCTTCCGCCATCCCATTGAGATGTATGCAAATTCTTGTGAAGAAGGAATGCGTTCCGTTATGTATTCATCTGTTAGGCAAAGATATACGGCATAATCTGGTTCTGTTATAACAGGTTTTCCGTTTACAAGAATTTTATCAACAATTAGAGCCGATTCTACTTCTTCGTTAAAGTATTTGCGTCTTCCCTTTGCATTTCTGTAGGGGAGTCTAAAATAAATGCCACTTCCGTATTTTTCTGCCTTTACCGCACCAAGGTCTTCTGCGGATGTTGGCGAAAGAAAAATCAGCAAAAAGAGTAGGAACAAGGCAATTGATTTTTTCATTTGTGGAACCTCCATGTTTTTTATTTCGCTTGTCAAATTAAATGTAAAATCACCATCTGTTATTTTTTGAATATGCAATAGATAATATCTCCTTTTTTAGGATAATAATCTATACCTGATTTTCCTGTCCAGAAAGAAATGTACCAGTCTGACGGCAATTGAATATAATAGCCTATGAGTTTGTTCTTCATTAATTTTTTTCTTCCGAATATTTTTTTGCAATCTTCATAGTCCATATTTAAGCGAATACCTTCTGGAGTGGAAAAGCTTTGTGTTGGATCTTCTTCTACTGCAATATATCTAATTCTGTAATTCCAATCGTAACAAACGTCATAAATTACTCCGTTCGTTGATACTCGAATATATGGAAAAGAGAATGTTGAATCTATAACTATGCTTTTATGCGGTTCATAGAAATTTGGAGCATCTATGTTCAATTCTTCCAATTTTCTTCCTATCTGGAATTCTTCTATGTTGTGAACAATAGCATCTTCATGTACTTCTGCGACTGTTGGCGAAAGAAAAATCACTAAAAAGAGTAGGAACAAGGCAATTGATTTTTTCATTTGGGGAACCTCCATGTTTTTTATTACATCAAATTTACCGGGTCTACGTCTACTTCTATGTAAACGTTTTTGGGGGCGCTGTAGCCGTAGATTAGGACTTCCGCCATTTTTTGCATGGGGACAATCTGCTTTGAGCGGAGGATTATCTGGTGGCGGTAGTTAAGGCTTATCATGCTAAGTGGGCATTCTGCAGGTCCAAGTATGTCTACGCCGCTCTGTATGTTTGCCTTTAGGATGTGGTAGGCTCCGTTTGCGGCTGTTTTTGCGGCTTCCGGTACTGACGAGCGGAATACGAAGCGCAGCAGCCTTGAATATGGGGGAAAGCAGAGTATCTCTCTGTTCTGAAGTTCCCTTGTGTAGAATTCTTCCGTCTGTGCGCTTACGGCAAGTGCAATTGGCTCTCTGTCCGGGCTGTAGCTTTGCACGATTACCCTGCCGTCGGGAAAGAATCTTCCTGCCCGCCCCGCAACCTGTGTTATTAGTGCGAAGGTTCTTTCTGCTGCCCTAAAGTCCGGCATGTGGAGCCCTGTGTCTGCAAGGACGACTCCTGCAAGCTTTAGCCGTGGAAAGTTAAGGCCCTTTGCAATCATCTGGGTTCCAAGAAGAATGTCGTATTCTCCGCTTTTAAAAAGGTTAAGCTTTTCCTGCAGCTCTCCTTTTTTTGTTAGGGAATCCGTGTCTATCCTCATCACTTTTGCAGAGGGAAATTTTGACTTAACTTCTGCCTCTATGAATTCCGTTCCAAAGCCAGAGTAGCCTACGTCCAGCGAACCGCATTCCGGGCATTGGGCTGGCGGCTGGATTGAATATCCGCAGTAGTGGCAGCGGAGGCGGTTTTCCGTTTTGTGGTATGTGAGGGGGACTGAACAGTTCTTGCACTTCATCTCAAAACCGCAGCTGTTGCACCTAAAAAAATGGGTGAAGCCCCGCCTGTTAAGAAAAAGTATTGTCTGCCGCTTTTGGTCTAGTGCTGAACGGATTTCGTCTTCTAGCTCGCGGGAAAGGCAGCCCCCCTGTGAAGGTTCAAGGCTTAGGTTTACGGCTCTTATGCTTGGCATTGCTCCACCTGCAAGCCTTTTGGTAAGGGTGTGGCGTATTATGGTCTTGTCTTCCATTGCCTTCCATGATTCTACGGAAGGTGTTGCGGATCCCATTACAAGCGGAATGCCAAGCTTTGCAGCCCTGTGCATGGCAACCTGCCTTGCGTGGTAGCGGGGTGCAGAGCCAGACTTGTAGGAACCGTCGTGCTCTTCGTCTATTATGATTAGCCCAAGTTTTTTTACCGGAGCAAATATGGCGCTTCTTGCCCCCACCACAATGCGGGCTTCTTCGTGTAGAATGCGCTTCCATTCATTGAGCCTTTGGCTTGGGGTAAGCCCTGAATGCAGTACGGCGGCAACCTTTCCAAACCTTTGCACTACGGCTTCCACAACCTGGGGGGTAAGTCCTATTTCCGGTACAAGGTATATTACCCCCATTCCTTTTTGAAGGGTTCTTTCTGCTACGGTAAGAAAGACTTCTGTTTTTCCGCTGCCTGTTGTTCCGTAGAGGTAGTGGAAGAGGCTTTCGCTTTGGGTAAGGATTCCTTCTACTGCGGCTGTCTGTTCGCTGCTGAGTTCTTTTTTTTCAAAGCTAAGGTCGTCTTCCGTAAAGGAAAAAGAAGAGCTGTCTGTTTCTCTGCGACCAGACGGAATCATTGCAAAGACAGTCTCCCCGATTGACGAGAGGTAGTACTTTTGCATCCAGAGTGCGGTGTTGTACAATTCTTGCGTTAGGATAGGCTCTTTGTCTATGTAGCGCAGGGCAGTCCTTATTTTTGTTTTGTCAACGGGGCAGTTTGCCGGTATGCCATCGTGAATGGCCGCAACAATGCCTGTAAGCTTTCTGTTTCCAAAGCGCACTTCAACCCTGCAGCCAAAGGGGTTTTCCGGATTGCCTTTTCCTTCTTCTGATGAATCTTCCGGTTCCAGGTAGGTGAATGTCTGGTTAAGAGGAACGTTTACTATTACTTCCAGGTAACGCTGCTTGCTTGTCATTTATTGTAGTCCGGACAAATTTGGAGCAGCCTTGTCTTGAATGCCTTTAGGTCTTCCCATGCCGGTCTTTTTAGGCTTTCGTCCCTGAGCAGGGCTGAGGGGTGGTAGGTTGGCATTAGGGGGATTCCGTTAAGGTCAAAGAATTTTCCGCGGGCAGAATTTATTCCCTCCGTGGTTTTAAGAAGGTTCTGGAATGCTGTTCTTCCCATTGCAAGAATCATCTTGGGCTTAAGCAGGTGGATTTGAGCCTGGAGGAAGCCTGAACATGCCTCTGCTTCTTCCGGCAGGGGTGTTCTGTTTGCAGGCGGGCGGCATTTTACTATGTTTGCTATGTAGCAGTTCTTTGTGCGGTCAAGTTCTATGGCGGAAAGCATTTTGTCCAAAAGCTGGCCTGCTTTGCCAACGAATGGCCTTCCTGTCTTGTCTTCGTCTTCTCCGGGGCCTTCTCCCACAACGAGTACCACTGGGTTTTCTACGCCTTCACCGGGGACTACATTGTGCCTTGTTGCAGCAAGGGAGCAGTTTTTGCAGGCTTGGATTTTTTGTGCTATGGAGCTTATGGAAAGCCCGCCTTTTGCTTCTGCTTGCGGAAGAATTGGGTCGTCCGTAAAGCTTGGGACTGTTTTGAATGCCTTTGCCGTATAGCCCAGGTTGCAGGAAGATGCCGCTTTGAGTAGGTTGAAGATGTCTTCTTTTTGTGCTCCTGTCATAAAAGCCCCTTTTGTTTTAGTTAAAAATGCGTCCTTAAAGCCTTACTTGCCATAAAGCCTA
>DFJV01000109.1:0-12416 GCA_002373205.1 Treponema sp. UBA3662 | reverse complement strand
CCTGGAAAGCGGGGATCTTGCTATGGACTGCCCGGATGCGAAGCGCAGGGCACAGTTGGACTATGCATGCGCTCCAAGTCGTACATATTAAATATATCAAATACTTGCCCATTCATCAAGAATAGGGTATAATGCCCAAGTTATGAAAGTAGTTATGTTTACGGACGCATATTATCCTCGCATCAACGGTGTTGCCGTTTCCGTAAAGTCTTTTGCAGATTCTCTTGCAATTTTGGGGCACAAGGTTTTAATCGTGGCCTCTGACTATACAAATAACCATATAGACGAAAACGAGAGGGAGACTTTTTTTAAGCATTTCCGCTACGAAGATGATCCAAATGGCAACAAGAACCTTTCTATTTTAAGGCTGCCGGCAGACAAAATTATTTTTTCCAAGGAAGACCGCACAGTCCGTCTTAACCAGTGGTATATCATAAAGGCGGAGGTGGACAAATTTGGCCCGGATGTTGTTCACGTTAACTCTGAATTTGCAATGGGCTGGTTTGGCGTTACCTATGCCCGGCACAGGCATGTGGCCCTTATTTTTACCTTTCACACGCTTTGGGAAGACTATCTTGCAAATTACGTGCATTTTCTTCCTTCGTCATGGTCGCAGAAGCTTGGCAAGAAGCTTGTTAAGTTCTACCTTAAGAGGGCGGATGAGATTATTGTTCCAACGGCCCGTATTGGCGGTGTAATAGGCGAGTACGGCGTTTCCAGGCCATACGACATTCTGCCTACGGGGATTCCTTCCAGCGTGGTTTCTTTTAACAAGAAGAAGTCTGTAGATTTTTACAAGAAGCTTTACGAGGAATTTCCCCAGCTTGAAGGGAAGCGGATTCTTCTTTATATTGGCCGTGTGGTTAAGGAAAAGAACCTCCCATTCCTTTTTGACGTTCTTGAAAGGGTTTTGCCTTCCGTTCCAGATGCAGTGCTGCTTTTTGTTGGCGGTGGGCCAGAGCTTGAGGCTTTAAAAGCGGCTGCTTCTGAGAGGGGGCTTTCTGACCGCGCCATATTTGCAGGCTACAGGGAAAGGGGCGACCTTGTTTACTTTTACAAGATGGCAAGTGTCTTTACCTTTCCAAGCGTTACGGAGACCCAGGGGCTTGTTACCGTGGAGGCCATGCTTACGGGACTTCCGGTTGTTGCAATTGGAGAGATGGGAACCCTTGACGTAATGCAGGGGGACAACGGCGGCTTTATGGTAAGGAACGACGCTGACGAGTTTGCCAGGCGTACCATTGAGCTTCTTAGCGATTCAAAGCTGCATTCCAAGAAGTCCAAGGAGGCTTTTGAGTGGGCGCAGAAGTGGTCCATGAAGTTCCTTGCTCCGCGGCTTGTTGCTTTATATAAGAAAGGAATTAAAAATCATAAAAAAGGAAACAGATAGAAATGAAGTGTAGAATGATGCGTTTTTCGTTGTGCTTGATAGCATTGACATTTTTTTCTTTGACTCTTCATGCAAGGGGCAAGCAGGGGCTTGTAAATTGCGGCAGCTGGATTTATGACGCTATGACCGAGATTGCCATGGAGGAGGGGCGGGTGGATTTTAGCGACCAGGCACCCCTTTCCATTGCGGAGATTGAGCTTTATCTTTCCGAGGCTGACTATGATTCGCTTAGTGAGGCAGGAAAGAAGAACTATGACAGGATTGTGGACTATATAGCGTACGAGCCGCCTGCTTTTAAGGCTGATATTTTTTCTATAAGCGTAGAGCCGGAGATGAATGTAGAAGGCTTTTACAAGACCAACGACGACATTGACTGGGTGTACGACCGCTACTGTAGGCAACCTCTTTTGACGACACCTCTTAATGTCCAGGGCGGGGACTATTTTACGCTTTCCATGGATGTTACCCTCCGCGAGTACGACGGGGCTGCAATTCTTGACAACAACTATTCAAACTTTATCTATGCGGACAGCAAGCTTACCCCGGACATAAACTTTCCGCATACGGCATACGGAAGCGTGGGCTACAAGTTCAACGACAATGCAGGGGTTAACCTTCAGGTTGGCATGGGACCCCAGAGCGTGGGACGGAGCCTTAGCGGTAGCATAATCTGGAGCGAATATTTTACGGGTGCAAGCTATGCAAACCTTGACGTGTTCTCTAAGAATTTGCGCTACAACATGAACATTACCGAATTCAATGTGGACAAATACATGTATACTCACCGGCTGGAAGTAAGGCTTTTTAAGAAACTTCAGTTTTCCATTATGGAGTCAATGCTTGTAAATTCATCACTTGAACTTCGCTTTATGAATCCCTTTACAATGTTCCACGGAATGGCACCCTGGCGCGACTACGGTGATGAGGACGGAGACCTTGACCACAGCGACCCCGAAAGCCATACCTGTGACTACCTTGCACTAAAGCTTGTCTATGTTCCTGTAAAGAATTTACGTCTTTACGGATTTTTTGCCATGAACCAGTACCAAACTTTTTACGAGCGCAAGAACTGGGAGAACGACACCACTCCTAATTCCATGGCTTTTCAGGCTGGCGCGGAATCCTACATTCCATTTAAGGGCGGCAATTTCCATTTCTGGCTTGAAGGAACTTACACCCAGCCCTACATGTATGTAAAGGAAGACCCCAACTGGAGCCTTGTGCGCACCTACAGCGAAAACCTTGGCGACAAGGCAATTTTCTATGAATGGGTTGGTAGCCCCTTTGGACCGGACACTGTTGCAGGCGAGCTTAACATGGGCTATGAGGTTCCGGGAAAGTGGGACGTAACTGCAAGCTATCTCTTTAAGGCTGCAGGCGAGTATTCTGGGACCAAGCTTTTTACAGATGATTTGGACTGGGGTGGGCAGGATAAGGTTCCCAACCGTGAGAACTGGGCATATCCGGACAGCGACAAGGAGGGTGGACAGGCCAGGGCAAAGAAGCAGCAGGGCTTTAGCACACCTCACGGCACTCCTGAATACCTTAACAGGGTTGCGCTTAGGGCAAGCTTTTCTCCTTCTCCCTTGTTCACCATAAGCGCGCAGCCGGCATTCGTTTTTATATTCAACAAAGACAATATCGACGGAGAGTTTGCTTCCGGCGGGGAATTCGCAGTTTCCGCAAAAATCAATTTGAGCAGGTTGTTCTAGTATGAAGAAAAAGTTACTTTCGTTTTTTGTTTTTGCAGCAGTTTTGTCGTCAGCATTTGCACAGGTTTCTGTTGACCCCGACGACTATTTCTACACCCTCTCCCAGGGCTGGGAAATACGCGGTCTTACAAAGGCAGCCCCACCAATGAGGCCTTATCCACTTGCAAACATAAAGCAGATTCTTGAGGACGTAATAGAAAACGGTACTCCCACAGACGTTGAGCGCGCCAAGTATTATATGGAAAAAATAACTGGTAAGCCTTGGACTGTAGAAGCCGGCGGCCACGGAACTGCAAAGTTCACCTTTGAGACTGAATACGACGAGGAAGAGGAAGAGGGCAAGTCCAGCTTTGACGGTTGCGAAAAGAGCCACGGCATGTTTATCCTTGCAAACCCAAAAGTCTATGGAGACATTTCCTTCCTTAACGGCCTTGTTTCCATGGGCTACAGTGCAGGTTTTGCAGCATACAAGGGGCACGAGGACGAATTTGTTCCACTCTACACAAACTCCAAGCACGACACCCGCACGGACGCAATAGAAGCAGGCCCACTGGATGTTTACCTTGACGTAAACGATGCCATTGCAGTAGGAAAGACCCACATCTTTGCCCAGGCTGGAATTTACCGTACTGGCTACGGCGACTTCTTTGACGAATGCCCTGCAATGAATGACGATGCCTTCCACAGCGCAAATTTCTCCTTCTCCGTCTTTAGCGACAAGGTTGCCTACACACAGATTCTCTCTGCAATCGGTGCTTCAAGCGCTTACGACGGTGAGGAACTTTTCCCGGACAAGTATTTTGCCTTCCACGCAATAGAAATCAAGCCCAGCCGCAAGTTCTCCGTCACGTATTACGAATCATGCGTCTTTGGCCAGCGAATGGACCTTACTTATTTTATCCCCGCACCCTACATGATTGGCGAGGAACTTTCGGGCTTCGGCGACAACGTTCAGATGGGGCTAAAATTCAAGATTATTCCGTTTGACAACTTTATGTGGGTAACGGACATCTATTCTGACGACACGGACTTGGAGAGCGCACTTAAGCTGGACTTAGACTCCAAGAACCGCTTTGTGCTGCAGAACGGATTTATCTATACACCGGAAAATTCTTTCTGCACAAGGCTTGGCTTTAACTATACAATAATCACTCCATACACCTATTCTCACTGGGAGTATGCGGATGGTTCCTCCGGCGCAATCACCGCGGGAACTCCAAGCTACCAGAACTACACGAACAACGGTCTTAGCATGGGGCTTTCCATTCCGCCGAACAGCGACCGCTTTAGCCTTTCTGTAGACATGATGCCCAAGCCCAACATGAAGATAAAGCTCTTTTCTTCATTCATGAGGCATGGCAATGTCTGCGAAAGCCTTGAAAACGACGAGGCCCTTGTCTACCTTTCTGCGGACAAAGGCGTCTATTCAACGGACGGCAGCTTGTTCACGCACTCCATGTTCTCCGATCCAGACAATGATATTGGCGAGCATGTAGGCACTGCATGGCACCACCTTAACTTCCTTACCCAGGACCACAAGATGTATGCCGCAAAGGCTGGCTTTGACCTTAACTATGAATTCCCCAAGCAGAAGTGGGGGCAGTTTACGCTCAAATTTGGCTATGCCTTTGAGTACGTGCACAACAAGGGCGTTGAAAACCCAATGTTTGAGCCTGTTTCTGGCCTTAAGTACGACAATGAGAGCGGCAAGTACAAGCTGAATGACGTTGAGCAGACGGATGCGGAGCTTGAGCAGATTGTGGCAAATTCAAAGGAAGACTGGCTCAGGGACCTGCACGACGAGATGAACCATTACATTACGGTGGGCGGTTCATTTAGGTTCTAGGCTGGGGATATTTTTCTTTTTAATTTGGACGGCATGTCCTGTTTAACTGAGCCCGCCCCTAGGGGGCGGTCAAAATTCATGGTGTTCCCCGCTTTCCGGGGTTCCGTGGGGCCCTGCCCACTCCATTGCTGTCGCAACCCGCCTTTGGCGGGCCCCTACAATCGGGCGTAGGATAAAAATCAAGTACCCTGTATAACACAAGAGGAGAAAGCTATTTATGTATTCAGAAATATACCTTGGAAAAGTCGGTGAGCTTAGCCTTAAGCGCAGTAACATCCGCGTATTTGAAAAGCAGCTTGTTACCAATGCCCGCACCGCTCTTGAAACTGTTGACGCAAAAATCCACACCCAGTCTGGAAGGCTTTACGTTTCATGCACGCCACAGTCATGCCAAGCGGTTGAGTACATGCTGGACCGCCTTATTGGCATTACAGGCTGGGCAAAGGTTGTAAAGACCCAGAAGGACATTGGAGCCATAACGGATGCAGTTACCGAACTTGCAAAGAAGGCAAGGGATGCAGGTGCCAAGACCTTTAAGATAGATGCAAGGCGCGAAGACAAGTCTTTCCCACTAAACTCATACGAAATTTGCACGCAGGCTGCAAGCGGAGCCTTTGACTCTGGAATCCTTGCCGTAGACGTTCACAAGCCGGACGTTGTTATAAGCGTGGAAGTTCGTGACGAATGTTTTGTTTATTCAACTCAGAAAAGAACTTGCCGCGGTCTGCCTGTTGGTGTTAGCGGAAAGGGGCTTTTGCTTCTTAGCGGAGGCTTGGACAGTCCTGTTGCCGGTTACCGCATGATGAGGAGGGGAATGAAGGTTGAATGTGTGTATTTCCATTCATACCCGTACACTTCCGAAGAAGCACAAAAAAAAGTTGAGGATTTGGCGGAAGTTTTGAGCGGCTATGGCTGCGACACCCACCTTAACATAATTCCCTTTACAGACGTTCAGATGAAGATAAAGTCAAAGTCTCCACAGGACTACACAACCCTTATGCTTCGCCTCTGCATGATGAAGTGTGCCAACATGCTTGCCCAAAGAATAAATGCCCAGTGCCTTATTACCGGAGAAAGCCTTGGCCAGGTTGCAAGCCAGACCATGGAGAACATGGCGGTTACGGAAAGCTTTGCAGAGTACCCGCTTTTGCGCCCCCTTGTAGGTTTGGACAAGGAAGAAATTACAGACACAGCCATCCAGATTGGAAGCTATGACATTTCTATCCTTCCCTACGAGGACTGCTGCGTTCTCTTTAGCCCCCGCCATCCTGTACTAAAGGCTAATGTGGAAGAAGCCAAAAAGATTTACGAAAGCCTTGAAGTTGACCAGCTTATAGAAGAAGCCTTTAACAACCGCAAGATTATCCGCTATGCCCTTAGGGACACCATAGGCAAGAAGTGGGCCACAAAGCCTTACCGCGTACAGGCGGGGAATGTGGTGCAGGGTAGCGATGTGCGCAGTGGCAATGCAGAAGGAACTGAATAAATTTGCTTACCGTGGTCTTTCCCTAATAAAAGGCTCTTTTTATGCCGATACTCAAAAAGTGAAAAACCGTCCTGAATTTTATAAGAAATTTATGCCCTTAAAAGGCATTTTACTCATATTTGCAGGCCTCTGCCTCTTGCAGGGGACTATTTTGACCGCACAGGAAAGTGCTGCCCCTGCCACTAATGCTGCTACAGCCGTAGAAGTTGTTGCAGACGACAGCGTTCCTCTTTTGCTTGAAGGAATCTGGGAGAATTCCAACCGCTACGTTGTCTTTGACACAGACTACATTGCTTCGGACAACCGTGCAATTCCCAACATTGTGCTAAAGACCTTCTACCAGTGGTACGACGACCGCGCCGCAGAAAGCCCAGAATACTCTGCAAAGAACAAGCGCGACAGGAACAACACGACTCCTGCAAACCCGGAGCGCATCCTTTTGCATTTTACGCCCCTTACCGATGAGCTTTTTACTCCTGAATACAAAATAAACGTTACCCAGGACGACGGAGACATTCTTACAGCAGACGGTGAGTGCAGCGGTGCCTGGGACATGCAGATTACCTATTCAAGCCATAAGCTTGGCGGAAAAAACACCTACCACGTGCCTATTGCCGTTATTGGAAACAAGCTCTACCTAAAATTCCGCGTTAAGGCAGAAAACAGCGATTCTGTGGATGTTTCAACTGTCTTGGACGGAAGCGTAAACGACGTTGCAAGCAAAGAGGCAGGTTATTGGCTGGATGCAGGAAATGCAAACGGCATATTGGTAAGCCCGCCTGTTTCCAGCGAAGAACTTTTGTCCTACCTCGTTACTGATTCTGCCGTCTACCCGGTACGCTACTGGGAGACAGACATGGAGTACGATGCCAACGCAAGGGCAAGGCTTGACGACGGGGGAAACTCATATTACGTTCCAAAGCATTTGCTTGTTGGTGGCCTTGTCTACACATGCACACTAGGAAGAAGGACACAGATACGCAACGTGCAGAAAAGAGACAAGCTTCCTGAGCCTTACTCCATGAACAGCGTGCTAGTGGAAAAGCATGCCGTTACGGAAGAGGACAAACCCATAACATACAGGGTGCGCACTTCTACGATACTTGTATTTGGAGAGCCATACCTTACCCTTACGGACGGAACCCGTACCTTGGAAGAGATTGTCCAGGCCGCCAACAGCAGAAAGAAGCCGCCTAGAAAGCCCCTCTTCCCGCCCCACGGCGTACTTGACTTTGACTGGAGCATTATTGAAGACCCGCCAAAAGACTACAACCGCCGCATGCTGGACTTGGGTAAATAATTATTTGTTCATTTTTACAATCTGAATGTAGTCCAGGCTTAAAGGCTTATAGCCCTTTGCATTTTTTACGGTAGGAAAATAAAGTTCCATGCTTACTGTCTGCTTTTCTTCCAGCGTGATGGTGCAGGGGCTGCGGGTGGTAAGCTCGTAATATCCCAACGGTGGGTTGCTTGGGTAAAAGTTGTGCTGTATTCCTTCAAGGGCCATCTTTATTGTAGCAAATTTATTGTTGAAGGCTTTTTCGCATACCATTATTTCGTATGTTCCGGCATCAAGCGTTACTATGGCTCTTGCAGTGCAGACAGGGGCATACGGTGAGACCAGAAGGCTTGCGTGTGCGCTGGCATCCATGTCGAATAAGCGTCCAGCCGTTACTTCTTCAAGCTTTTCTTTTTGGGGCAAGACCTTTCCGCCGGATTCAAGGAGCATGTCCTCTGCCTCTATCTTTATTCCGCCACCAGTAAATTCAAAGAACGGAATGATGTATGCATCTTTTGAAAATGCAAAGCCAGATGCCAATACCAAGGCACAAAGTACAAGGCAAGATTTAAAAGTCGTTTTCTTCATATTCATATCCTTTTGTGCTTTCCAAAAAACTGCACAGGTTCTTGAAAGCGCCAAGCATTTTAATTTTTTTGCAGCATAAAAAATTTTTTGCAAACAACAAAGGCACGGCAGGGATTGGGGCAAGCAAGCTTGCCCTTGGAGTTTTCTACGAAAACTCCCTGCACTGAAGCAAATTTGTTGTCTACGGAAAGCCCTTAGCAAACAAAAGCGCCGCAAAAAAATCCTACAGCTTTGGCACGTGGGGCTTGGCCATGTTCCTTAGCATGTTTTGGAGCATCTCGTGTGCCGCGTCTGCATCAACTTCCTTTGAAGGCTCATGGTATTTTACCAGATTTTGAGGTATTTCATCAAGGAAGCGGCTGGGCTCGCAGTCGACAGAAGCATTCATTTTGCGCCTCTTCCTGCATGAGGAAATAAAGAGCCTGTCCCGCGCCCTCGTTACTGCAACGTAAAAAAGACGGCGTTCTTCTTCTATTGCATTGTCTCCGCCTTCTTCAACTGCACGCGCATGTGGCATGAGGCCTTCCTCCGCACCCGCAATGAATACTACCGGGAATTCAAGCCCCTTGCTGGCATGGACCGTCATAAGGTTTACCTTGCCCTTGTCCGCTTCTCCGTCGTCAAGGTCGTCGCGGCTAAGAAGGGTAATGCGGTTAAGGTAGGCATAAAGGCTTGTGTCGTCGTGCTGGGGGTTGTTTTCCCACTGTTCCATGCTCTTGATAAGGCTTTCTATGTTCATGTACTTGAATCGGGCAGCCTTTTCGCTCTTGGGGTTTTCTGCAATTAAGAAGTCAAAGTAGTTTATGTCCGTAACCATCTGCTTTACTTTTTTGCTGAGTCCTTTTCCGCTTAGCATTGTCTTGTTGTTTTCTATTAATTGGCAGAAGGATTTTAGGCTTTCCAATGCGCTGTCGCTTACCGGGCATTCGTCTTCCCCGCATTCCAAGACTGCCTGTATTGCTTCCCAAAGGGAGACTCCAAGTCTTGCTGCAACGGTATTCAGTGCCTCTATTGAAGTTCGGCCGATTCCCCTTCGCGGAGTGTTTATTATGCGAAGGAGGTTTATGTCGTCGTCGTGGTTTGAGATTACGCGCAGGTAGCTTATTATGTCTTTTATTTCCTTTCGCTCAAAGAAGGATGTTCCTCCGCTCATCACGTAGGGGATGTTTGCTTCTAGGAAGGCTTCTTCTATTGCCCGGCTCTGGGTGTTTGCCCTCATCAGAACGCCAAAGTCGTCATACTTTCGCTTTTCTTCCACGCAGATGCCCTGTATTCCGTCTGCTATGAAGTCTGCTTCTGCAGCTTCGTTTTCCGGCATGTAGATTTCTATTGGCTTTCCTTCTCCGTTGCCGCTCCAAAGCTCCTTGTCCTTGCGGTTGGTGTTGTGCTTTATTACTCCGTTTGCGGCGGCAAGAATTGTTCCTGTTGAGCGGTAGTTCTGTTCAAGCCTTATTTCCTGAACTTCCGGGAAGTCTTTTTCAAAGTTGAGGATGTTCTGGTAGTCTGCTCCGCGCCAGCTGTAGATTGACTGGTCGTCATCGCCAACAACTGCCACGTTCTTGTCTGCCAGTATGTGCATCATCTCGTACTGCTGGTGGCTTGTGTCCTGGAATTCGTCCACCATGATGTACTTGTAGCGGTTGCGGTAGGCTTCCAGAATGTCCGGGTGTTCACGCCAGAGTTTTATTGGCAGGGTGATAAGGTCGTCAAAGTCAACCGAATTGTAGACTTTAAGGCCTTCCTGGTAGCTTTCGTAAAGTTCCCGGTACATGGAATTTTCTGCGTTCCAGTTTTTGCGTCCGGTTTTTATGTCGCTAAAGATGGCGCCTATCTTGTAAACGTCCATTGCATCGCCTGTAAAATGAAGCTCGCGGCCTGTTTCCTTTATTAGTGCGTAGCGGTCCGTTTCGTCGTAAATGGAAAAATTTTCCCTGTAACCCAACGCTTGGATATCCTGGCGCAGAACCCGCACACCGAATGCGTGGAATGTGCTTATGGTAAGGTTCTGAAGCTTTTTGTTTGTAAGGCCTTTTATTCGGTCAGACATTTCTTTTGCAGCCTTGTTGGTAAAGGTTAGGGCTAGAATCTGGCTCTGGGGAATGCCGTGTTCCAGCATGTTTGCAATGCGGCATGTGATTACGCGCGTCTTTCCGCTTCCAGCTCCGGCTATGATGAGAATTGCCCCCTCCAGCGTTGTTACTGCGCGGTACTGCTCGGGGTTGAGCTCTGATTTTAAGTCTTCTTCCAGTGACATAGGGCATTATTGTAACGATAAATGGCAAATCTGGCAACAGCTGGGGGGAGTGGGTAAATATGCATTAATATGCAGGCTGGATTTTTTTTCTGTAGTCTTTGGGACGCTACCTCTGTATAGTCTGTTGTTCTGCTTTGTTACGCAACCTGTCTGTGGCGGACCTTTAAACAGTGGCGTAGCTTTCTCTAAAAGCAAGGACGAAAACGCTGTTACTGACACACGGGCTGCTTCCGTATCAAAGCGATTGCATATTATTGAAATTATGTTGACATCTATTTTAAAATCTGGTAAGTTAATTTAAATTTTAAAAGTGATTTTTATATGAGAGTTTATCTAAAAAGTTATTCATCTGAAAAGTGCCTGACTGGCAGCGAGGAATTCCACAGCCAGTACTTCTACCACAGTGACCACCTTGGCTCTGCACAACTTGTAACAAACCAGGACGGCGAAGTCTACCAGCGCATAGAGTATACGCCCTATGGCGAGACATGGATAGACATGCGCACTAACATAACCGCGCTCTACGACGTGCCCTACCGCTTCACGGCAAAGGAGCTTGACAGCGAGACCGGCCTGTACTACTACGGGGCAAGGTATTTAGACCCAAAATATTCACGCTGGATTTCCACAGACCCGGCTCTGGGTGACTATATCCCTGCCGCAGGCAAGGCAAATGCCAAGGATATGGCGAATTTACCAGGAATGGGAGGAATTTTTAATCACATCAATGGTAATTTGTTTGCCTACGCGGCCAATAATCCGGTACGCTATATAGACCCTGATGGTAATTTCTTCGGAAGTTTTTATGCAAATGAAAAATTCAAAGAAACGCTTAACTTTTATTGTAATCAATATGAAAAGAAGTTATTAGCACTAAAAAATTATAATCTACAAAGTGATAAAATTATAATTCCTGCGAATAACACATTTGAATTAGCTGTAGATTGTGATTCTAAACAGGCAGATAACTATATTGGCAATGATGTCAAACAATTTGCGCAAAAGTGTTTAGGATATGAAAAAGGTTCGGATTCATATAATAAATATATTAGTGATGAAAAAGCTCGTTATAATAGACTTCAAGAATTGAGAAAATCAAAAAATTCCGATGGCTCTAATAACGCTCATAAGGTAAATAATATTCTTGATGAAGCTAGTGTTATATTTAAAGAAGAGCAGAAATCAGCTTATAAGCAAGGTCTTTCTTCTACTGAGATTAATATACGAGCTGAACAGAAGGCCAATGATTATATTGATGCCATGTTGGAAAAGGAGGGGGTTTAATTATGAAGAAATTTGTTTATTGCATTCTTTTAATTTTTTTTACAAATATAATTTATTCAGAGGGGAATAATTATAAAGTCTATTTAGAATCACGAGTTTCTAAATTAAATATGGTAAATAATGTAGCTGATTTACAGAGAACTCATTGGATACCGGAAACCGACTTTGCAGATATAGATAGGCAGAATTATTTTGATCAGGAAATTCAAGAAGAGTTTATATTTCTTGAAAACAATCGGTTACTGATAATAAATACCGGTGTCAGCACTACATATTTGGAAAATCGTGACGAATATATTTTTGATACAATTTTAATATCAATCTATGGTGAATTTGAATATACAATTCTAAATAATGAGGAAATTGAATTTTCAAATTATCATATCAAAATAATGAATGGAGAATTATATATTATGAACAAGAATGAAAAAATTACGAAAAAGTATATTTTGTCATCTGTTTTCTAATATCCACTACATCTAGCGTTTTCAGCCCATCTGAAAACGCTGAATTTTATTCCTACAAATGCCGGTTTGTACCACTACGCGGGCAACAACCCGGTACGCTATATAGACCC
>DFJV01000083.1 GCA_002373205.1 Treponema sp. UBA3662 | reverse complement strand
CCATCGGGATTTCCTGCATCACCGCAAGTCTCGCTGCTTGCGTTTCCACCGCCAACATCCGCCCGAACAAAAAAGTCCGTAAAGGAAGACGGAAAATATTTCTTTGCCTCTTCAATTCCCTTCGTGTGTTTGTTCCAAGCGTCAATCGAATACCAGTCGCTTAAAAAATTAATCTGAAGGGTAAGAACGCTGCTGCCGGTAAGCCGCACAACCGTGTCGCGCCACATGGGCTTAAAGCGCTTGTTCTTGTTTTCGTATTCATCGCCAATATTTATTCCGCCAATAAAAGCCCTGTCGCTGTCTATTACGGTAAGCTTTCTGTGGTTGCGGTAGTTTAGTGTAAGCGGAAGACCAATCCTTATCTGGAAAAATGGCCTTGCCTCTCCGCCCGCCTTGTTAAGCTGCCTAAAAAATCTTCTTGGTGTTGCTATGCTTCCAAGGTCATCGTAAATTAGCTTTACGTCCACGCCTTCGCTTGCCTTCCTGCAAAGAATTTCCATGATGCGCTTTCCAATGTTGTCCTTGTGGAAGATAAAGTATTCCATAAAAATGGAAACTTTTGCGCTTTCTAGTTCTTGGCAAAGGTCATTAAAAAAATCCTCGCCTCGTGTGTAAAGAATTGCCGTGTCCGTAGAAACTAAAAGGCTTTTTCCTTCCATCAAATTCATGGTGATTAGCGGAAGAAATTCTTTGATTACAGGATTTGGTATGTTGCTGGGGCTTTGTGTAAGCGTTGCCTTTTGTTCGCGGCGCACATCCTTTGTAAGCTGCTGGGCTGTCTGCTTAACCTCGTGCATGCGCTTTGTTCCGGTAAAGAAATTGCCGCTAAAGAGAATGTAAAGAACCATGCCGCCGACTGGAAAAAATAGTAGCAGCATAATCCAGACGAAACGCCTTGTGGATTCCTTGCGCTCAAAAAAGAGGACGAAGATTACAAAAAGAATGTTAATTGCCTGTGCGGAATAAAAAATGATTCTTGCCATATTTTTACAAATACCATTCTTATTATACCCTATGTTCGCCCGCACTTCTAGAGCGTTTCTTATTTTTTTTTGGACGGCAGCTTCTTGTAAATCATTCATGGATCTGCAAACTTGCATTCATCGTGGAACGGCTTTGCAGGGTTCCGTGGGTCCCTGCCCACTCCATTGCTCCTCTTCGTTCCGCAACCCGCATCCGCGGGCCCTTCCAATCCGGCCTCATGCCTCTGCTAATGCAAGGTGGTAAGACTCTAAATATCGTGTATAGATAGAAGGTCATAGTTTAGAAAATTCCATTCCTCGTCCGTAAAGTCGCAGTAGTGAATGTCCTTCTCAAAATATTAAAAATTTTATTGTTCAGACTATCCAAAGAAAATCTTGCTGCGATTTCCTGTGAGTCACTAACTGCTTTTTTGATATAAAAGAATAGAATGCGGCAAAGAGTCACTGTTGTAAAGATTCCTAAGATTGGATTTTCCGTACAAACCCATTGTCCGACTGCTACTGCAAGCGCAAAATGGTTCTCAGACTTTTCAATTGTAAGAATGATTCTTATTGTTGATACAGTAAGCATGCAATTGAAAATACAGAAATAATTGATTAGTGTGGATAATGGAAATGTAAGAGATGGCTTTTTAAATCTTCCTAACAAAAAAAGACATAATGCGAAGCAAATGTCTGCAATGACTAACGTTTGTACCAATGCACAGGGGAGCGTTACGAATAGAGATATAGGTATGGCCAGCAGCATTACTAGTTGAAATGCTTTTCTTAAAAATGTGATTGATTTGTTCATTCTAATTTTCCTCCAGAGACTATTCTTTGTGTTTTTATATTTCAAAGTGTTATTCCCATGTGAAACAGTGGCACATATTTGCTGGTTTTGTAGTTTTCATAGCCCCAGGCGCCTAGAACAATTGCGTAAGTTATGTCCTGGAAGTCTGCCCTTGTTCCATACAAACAGTATAACATATTGGACTATCATATTATGATAGCTTGGAAAAGATTTTTGATTTTTTTTAGATTTTTCCATCGCTTTGGCAGAAGTTGGTTTTATCCACACTCTGTGGAACGGTGGTTCTGTAGACTGTGGATGGGTTGTTCCGTTTGTCTTTGGAGAAGTTTTCTTGCATTATTTAGCGTTTCGCTTGTGGTTTAAAAAGCACAGTGCGCTACCATATCCTCTCTACCCCAACAACTAAAGTACAAAATATCGTCTTATATTTTTATTATAGTACGAATAGTCTAAAAGTCAACTTGAAGTGGAAGAAAAAGCATCCTCCTTTTCATGGGTACAAGAATCCATGCTAAAATAAACTGACACCCTTTACGCGACACCACTGCTTAAAAATCGCCATGTCATTTCCTCGTGGATCTTTGTTATTAAAGGCACTCCTTTGAACCAGACGAAAGCGGTTATTGTGTTTTGAGAGCTCAATACACAGTTCGTATTCTTCACCTTTTGTTGCATAGACAATCGTACATTCTTTTTTCACGACTTTATCCCGGTACAGATGCCCGACACAAATATTCATGTTGGAACCAATATCAACCAAACGGCTTGTGTCTTCTGGCAGGCAGAATTTATAGCCGCCATTTTCCCATTCAAGACTTCTTTCTTCATCAGTGTAGGTGATGTCTTTGTTTTCAAAACACTCTTCTCTAGGGTGCAGCTGATTGTATATCCGCATCAAAAGATTGTGATTATAATCGGTAAAACCTTCCTTTCTGATTTTTGCAATAACATTTTGCGGTAAGTATTCTTCTTCTTTTAGAAGCTTCATATACTGAAGGGCATCGCTTGTGCTGTAATAATCCTTGTCAGAAGAAAAGTCTTCACATAACAGTTTGGAGACTGTTTTTTCATCATAAAACTGAAAAAGAAAGGCTATATCCTCCGCTAATACAGAACTCCTTCCATAAGAATACGCTGTTGAGAAAATTTTATGAGAATCAGCATCCATCAATTGTTCTATAACTGTTTCATCCCTAAATCCCATACTCCATATATTCAGGTATTCTAAGAATGTTCTATGCCCCTGCAAAAACAGCTTATTGATTTTTGGGGTATAAGGGAGTCCTGCAGCTTGAATAAACTTTTTAACACCATCAGAACTTCTTTTAAGTCCATCCTCAGTTTTATATATCAAAGGTCCAATTACTTCTTCCTTACAAAGTTCATTTAACTCAGGGGCAAAAGGAAATCTTGCATAGTTCACAAGCCGGTCAAAGTTGTTTTCACCATAAGAAAGCTCAGGAATAAATCCGCACTCTTCTTTCATCTGCTCATGCATTACAGACAAGATTTTATTATATTCATCATCAGAGATATTGAACCATTCGTTCCCTTCGCAACCAAAAAACCTTACATAACGTTTTTGAACATTAAGTACTAGATAGCGACGAACTGTTATAAGGTCATCTGTTGCAGGAGATATTGAACCATAATACATATTCTCAATTTCTATCAGACCATCCTCATGGAAAGTAATAATGTTTTCGGATTGATTTTCAACCAAAAGTTCAAGCTGATGCATTAAAAGTTTCGTATCTTTTCCATTTGAAAATTCTTTTGCTTCCTGAATACAATCCAGTGGAACTATACGCTTACAGCCGTTTCTAAAATAAACAGTTGCAGCAATTACAGCAAAACCATCGTATTTGGAAGGTTGGTAGTCGTAGGCATAAACGCTTTGTTGTGGCTCTCTTTTGTAGATGCCAAGGATTGTTGAAAGAATAACTCTATCGATCTTTACAATAACACCAGAAAACTCTTTTTCCTTAAACTCATACTTCGGGTTATGTTTCCAACTTAAACAATTTTCTGTTGCAATACCGGCAAATAAATCACGGTTATTATTCATTCGATAGTACCATTTATTGTCGTAGTTATTATGATGTAAATGGAAAACCCCATGAGCGGCAGCAAGGTAGCCCGTACAATGAACTGGCTGTAACATGAGTTTTTTATACTCTGGTGTTAATTTCATAACAATCTCCTGTTTTGTGCTTCAATAATACCAGATCGTTCTCTCATTTCATGAGAGACTTTGTTTTTTTTTCGCGTTTTTTTTACTCTGACTCCAGTGTCTTGATTTTTTCCGTCATTTTCTTTGCGGTGGCGGAATCGCTTTTGTAGGAGTAAAGTATTGTTATGGTGATTACTCCGATTATTACGCTTTCAAAAATAAAGAAGGTGCTTATATTGCAGAAGGAGAACCATTTTAGGTAATGGCCTATTACAAGGACGATTGCATTTATAATCAGTGTGTATATAATTTGCATGGCCAGCATTTTTTTCTTGGAGAAATTTCTGTCGCTTAGGAGGAGGACGTAGAGCAGGGCGCATATAAAGGCTATGCCAAGGATAATAAGGACATCCAGTGCGTAGAGCTTTGCCTCTTTTCCCTTGAACGAGAGCAGTGCAATGGAGTCTATCAAAAAAATTGCGGTTGCAAATCTTGTAAAAATCAGAATGATTGTGTTAAGTTTCTCTTTCATAAAATCCTCTTCTTGCCCTGATGGTGTATGGCTACAATCCAAGGTGTTCCTTTAGCTTTGGGACGTAGCTTCTGGAAATGATTACCTTGTATTCATTTTTTAATACGGCTTCGAAGCGTCCGTTAAAAGCCGGGGAAATACTTTTGATTTTATTAAGATTTACAATGACCGCCTTGTTTGCGCGGAAAAAGTTTTTTGCGGGTAAAATCTGCTCCAGTTCATAGAGCTTGAATTTTGTTTCAAAAACTCCTTCCGCAGTGTATGCAAAAACCTTGTCGTCCACCGATTCAAAATATAGGATGTCCTTTTTTTCCACGATGACTATTTTGTTGTCTTTGATGAAATTCATTTTTGAACTTCCGTTTTTTAGCTGGTTAAGCAGGAGGGTTATATCCTCGTCTAAAAAATGGCATTTTACTATGATTTCATCGTCCTCATCGGGTAACGGCTCTACTATTGTAATTTTCATCAATATTATTATAGCACAAAATTATTATATCACAAAGGCTTTTATTTTCAAGGAGAGCCTTTTACACCAATTTGTATAAAAGGTAAATTATTTAGTAGGTCCAATTTCGAGTTTCCGTAGTGCAGCAGAAAAATTGGCGGAAGCGATTTTTGAACCGAAAAAAATTCTGCACAAGCGTAGCGCGGAAGCCTTTTTTCGGGGCAAAAACCGCTGGGAGCCAATTTTTCTGCTGCAAATATAAAACTCGAAGTTTGCCCTGGTAACTATTCTTCTAGTTCTTGCTAAGGTATATGACAGAGCTGGGGTCGTCTCTGTTTGTAATTACATACTTTGAGTTGTCAGAATTTGTCCTGATTGTTACGGATGGGGGGAAGCTGTTCAGGTCAAAGCTGCTCTGCATTTTTTGAAGGTCGGAGCGTGACATTGTTGTAGTTGTGATTATTTTGTTTCCCCTTAGCGTAATGTCGGAAGCTTCACTTTCACTTGCCATGTCACGCAAAAACTCATCCCTTTCTGCCTGCGACAATGAATTGATAACGGCAAGGGTTGTCCTGTCCAGTTCCGTTTCGCTTGTTGCGCTGCCGGAGTTAAAGGTGTAGCTTCCGTTTGATGCAGTAAGGCTGATGATTGAGTCGGCTGCAAATCCGCTTTCGTTTGCGGCTACCTTGAGCGTCCAGCTTCCGTCGGAAAGGGTAACGTTGCTTACGGTTCTTGTGCAGTCCCTAAAAGCTGTTTCTACAGGTATGGAAGCATCGTCGTCATCATCGTCGGATGAGCTTGAGTCTGAGCAGGCGATGAATGTGCATGCCATCAAGGCAACCAGCATTGAAATTAATTTTCTTGTCTTTTTCATTTTCTTGTTTCTCCTTAAGATTTAGCTTGATAAACTTTCTTGAAAAAACTATAGGCTAAGTTTTTGCTATGCACAATCACAAATTTGGTAAGTTGCATTTTGGATAGGGTGAAATGCATTGTGGACGGCATTGTGCATTGCTCTGTGGAATTTGCGCTTTGAGTGTGATACAATGACTACAAATGAAAAGTAAAAGTAAAGATAAAAAACTTGCCGGCGGATTTGAAATTTTTATGGCGGAGGACGAAAGCCTTGTTGCCTTGATTTCCAGAAACACGGTTTATGTTTACGACCTTGCAAGTAAA
>DFJV01000016.1 GCA_002373205.1 Treponema sp. UBA3662 | reverse complement strand
TTGGAAGGGCGTGTGGTAAAAATTGCCTCCTTGCAATTTTTACCCATGAGTTTTCCTTTGGAAAACTCACCAGTTTTTTAGTAAAGAGATGACGCGCACTCCTTGGCGCTGCTTGTTCTACAAAAGAAGGTGCGAAACCCTGGAAAGCCGTTCTACGATAGACGGGTGTTTTTAAAGAGGCGGATGTCCAACAAGAGGCTGCCGTCCAAAAAAAAATCTGGACAATGGGGAATTTTCAAAGTAGAATGGTTATATGGAAAAAATATACAATATATACAATCTGGCTTTTATTTCTATTTTGTTTGGTTTAATCTGGCTTTTGCTGATTTTTGTTGGTCACTGGTTCAAGAAGGGGAAGGATTGCAAGGCTGAATTTCTTAGTCCTGCCGCTACAAAATCGCTTCAGGGGCTTGCAGCTTTTGGCGTTCTTTGCCACCATCTTTCGCAGACTGCGGCTTATGGTTCTTTGAATCAGATTCAGGCTTTTCTGGAAGTTGGCTTTTTGTTTGTGGCGGTTTTCTTTTTCTGCTCAGGCTTTGGGCTTATAAAGAGCCTTAACACAAAGAGCGG
Organism: Treponema sp. UBA3662; assembly: GCA_002373205.1. GTDB lineage: Bacteria > Spirochaetota > Spirochaetia > Treponematales > Treponemataceae > Treponema_D. The sequence continues at coordinate 5,799 of DFJV01000016.1, read as the reverse complement.
CTATCTTAACGGCTTTCTTAGGCACAGGCTTCCGACTGTTATTGTTCCCTTTTACGTGATGAACCTTTTCTATATTGTCTACCATATTGCTATTGGAACCAAGATGGGGCTTAGCGAATGGATTTGCAAGGTTACAGGTGTGGCACTTTTGAACGACAACGCATGGTTTGTTCCTGTAATTGTGATTCTGTACCTTTCTTTCTTTCTGATTTTTAGGGCTGAAAAATCTGACTCCAAGGGGGCAAGGGCAAAATCCTTTGTTCTTATTTTTCTTGTGATTGCAGTTCAGGTGGGATGGTTCTTGTTCAACAAGCATTTTCCATGGTGGCTGGGCAAGGCAAACTGGTGGCGCAGCAATGCGGCTTGGGCAACTGCTCCCTGGTGGAAGACTCCTGTTGCCCTTTGGTACGAGGGTGAATGGTGGGTTAATTCTACTATTGCTTTTCTTTTGGGTATGCTTGTTGCGCAGTACCAGGAAAAATTCTATGCTTTCTTTTCCAAGCTTTATTGGGTAAAGCTTGTGGCGGCGCTTTTGCTTTTTGCAGGGGCAATGACTCTCTTCTTCTATGTTGAACACGGTCTTGGCATTAACTACTGGATGGAATTTGGCGGTAACAACAAGACTCTTCCGCGTGCAATTCTTATGGGAATAAATGCTTTGCAGTCGCTTTCATTCTGCTTGGTGATTGCCCTTATTATGATGAAAAACTTTGCAGAGAACCGCGTTACCCGCTTCTTGGGCAACCATTCGCTTGAGATTTATCTTATGCAGGCTTTGCCGCTTAGGGCTTTCCAGAAGGTCTTTGGCATTGAGGGACGGATTGGCGAAAAGATTTCTGTTTCCATGAACACGGCTGTAGTCTATACGCTTTGCGTTGTAGCCTCTACGCTTATGCTTGCGGTTGTGCTAAAATTCCTTAGCGGTTTGGTTTTGAGGCTGTTTAAGAAGAAAAAGAATTAAGTTTTAAACTTATTGCCTTTTTTTAAAGGGGCATATTATATTATTTCTATTGGAACACCGTAGCACCGGGTGGCTGTCTCCTAATCTTAAATGAAAGGGAGACTCGTGCAGATATGACAGATTACGAAAAGGCAATGCTTGTCATTGCTGTTTGTGCTTTGCTTATAGACGCACTCGCTCTCATCAAGAATTTCTTGTAGGGGCAAAAATAAAGCCTACCCCGATGTAGCCAGTCCGAGTAGGCTTTTATAACGCTTATAAGGAGACAGCCACAAAGCTACGGCGTTCCTTTTCTTGTTTTAAATATAATCTAATTTACATTTACAGTCAAGATTCTTTTAGCTTTGGGAAGAATTCGGCGAAGAAAGCGACAGGCGCGATGTAATTTGGTCTATTATTGGGGCTGCGTCGTGCATAAGGCATAGGGTAAAGTCTGCTGCTTTTTCCTTGTGCCTTGCATTTACAAGAATTGTCCTGCTTTGCTTTGGAAAGAGGAAGCGGAAGCTTTTTTTTGGCCTGTAGAGAATCTTTACGTTGCTAAGTTCGGAAAGGCAGAAGCACTGTTCCTTGTTTTCCATGTCGCCTGCCATTCTTTGCATTGCAAGACGGAAAATGTTGTCTGTGGGGAATACGTAAAAATAAAGGCTTTCCTCGCAGAAGACAAGAAGCCCTGCAAGTTCGTTCTGTCCTGGGGGCGGGTCAAGCTCCAACAGGCTGAATGTCTGCAAAGAAGCCGTAAGGGTTGCAAATTCTACGGAAAGCACATTCTGTCCTGTTTTTTCCTTAAACTGGTCAAAGAATTTTTTGCGGGCAAGTTCTGTATTGTCTTTGGAAAACATTTCAACTCCTTTTTTTTTAGTTCAACTGGGGGCGCGTAGGCTCAAGCTTAAAGCGGAAATTCCCTTTAGCCAGTTTCAAAACTCGGTTTGTCATGCTGAATTTGTTTTAGCATCCAGCTTGATAGATTCCGAAACGAACGACAAAAGCAAGTGTGCATGGTCGTGGCGTAGCGTCCGGAATGACACTTTTGGAACAGGCCCCTTGCTAATCTGCCGCCTGTTTTTTCTTGGGGTGGTTAAGGTCTTCTATGGATACGCTAAAAAGATAGTCCTGGATGAGCGTATTCATGTTTTCCCAGAGGGGTAGGGTTTTGCATGTCTTTGCCTTGGGGCATTTGTTGGGATTGTCGTTCAGGCAGGCAACAGGTGCAAGGCTTTCTTCCGTTAGGCTTAGGATTTCGCCGGCTGTGTATTGGGACGGATCTTTTACAAGCTTGTAGCCGCCAGATTTGCCGCGTTTGCCTTCCAGCAAGTTTGCCTTTGTTAGGAAAGCTACGATTGCTTCGGCGTACTTTAGAGAAATGCCTTGGTTTTCGGAAATTTCTATGAGCGGAACATATTCGTCTCTTGGATGATTGCTAAGTTCAAGTATGATTCGCAGTGCGTACCTGCCACGGGTTGAAACCAACATTCTTTACCTCTCGCATTTATTATAGCATATTTTTGAATAAAATCCTATAGGTGGAGTATGAAAATTCTTAAAAGTGAAAAATCGCAAAATTTGGGCAATTATTTGATTTTTTTCTATTGAAAAAAAAGTCGCGCTGTGCTAGTACTTTGCTTATGCAAAAAAAATCACGCGGCGCATTGCCAATGGTGCAGCTGGCACTTCCTCTTGCGGGGGAGCAGCTGCTTAGGATTGTAGTTTCTCTTGTAGACACCTTCATGCTTAGTACGTATTGCGAGGAGGCTGTTGCTGGCGTTGGCCTTGTTTCGCAGTACATATTTTTTCTTCAGATTCTCTTTAACATAGTCGTAATTGGAAGCTCCATAGTCTTGGCCCAGTATCTTGGCGCAGAGCGTTCAAAGGAAGAGCTTAACAATATTGCCAAGGCAAGCGTAATAATGGTCCTGCTTTTGGCGGTTGTGCTTACCCTTGCCGTCTTTTTTGGAACCCCACTCCTGCTTGGCTGCTACAAGCTGGAAGACAGAGTGCGCTCTTTTGCTAGCCAGTATTTCCTTATATTTGGCGGTGCGGGGGCAATCTTTAACGCGGTAAGCCTTTTGCAGAGTTCAATTTTGCGCTGCTACGGCTATACAAGGCAGACTCTTGTTGTTACCCTTGTGGCAAACCTGATAAATGTTGTGGGAAACGCGCTTTCCCTTTACGGATGGTTTGGGCTTCCTGTTCTGGGTGTTCCTGGCGTTGCAGGGGCGTCACTTCTTTCTACGGCTGTTTCTTGTGTGATTCTTGGTTTTATGATTAAGCGCAGAAAAGACATCTGTTTTAACTTGGAAAAGCTTTTTTCTGTTCCAAAGAGGGTTTTTACCACGATTCTTAGGGTTGGAATTCCAACTGCCGGTGAAAACCTTTCTTACAATGTTTCGCAGATTTTTATTATGGCAATGATTTCTTCCCTTGGAACTTATGCCATGGATGCCCAGGTCTACACGAATACCCTTGCCCGCTTTGTCTTTATTATTGCAATAGGAATTGGGGCTGCGGTTCAGATTAAGACTGGCTACTATGTTGGCGCGGGGGAAAGTGAGACTGCATACAGGAAGGTCTTTAAGTACGGTCTTTGCGCAACCTGTGCAAGCGTTTTGCTTGTCCTCCTTTTGAATCTTGTGAAGGGGCCTGCGATTGGCATTTTTACCAAGAACGAGGAAATTATTGGAATGGTAAGCAAGGTTCTTATTATTTCCATACTGCTGGAATTTGGACGCTCGCTTAACCTGATTTATGTTGGTGCGCTAAAGGGGGCGGGAGACATCCGCTTTCCGGTTCTTTACGGAATGTTTTCCAACTGGTGCATAATGGTTTTGGGTGCCTGGATTTTGGGCATTAAGCTGGGCTACGGAATCTATGGCTGCTTCTTTGGCATTGCGCTTGACGAGACGACGAGGGGATTTGTAATGCTTCTGAGGTGGAAGAGTAAAAGGTGGATGACAAAGGCCTTGGTTTGAGCGGTCTTTGCAAATTTAGGCACGGCAGGCGGTGGAGGGGCCCGCCGGGAGGCGGGTTGCGGAGCAATGGAGCGGGTAGGGCCCCGCGGAACCCCGGAACTGCCACCTACAAGGCCACTTTCCCTTTGCGGTTGAAATGAAGCGAATCAAAAGGAAAGCGCCGCAAGAAAATTAAAATTCATTAATTGAAGCTTTCTTCGGACAGGTCACAGCCTGCAACGTGGTAGCTTATTCCTGTGCCTTCAAAAACGTATTTTTCTTCTCCATAGATTATTGCCAGACGGCTTTCGTAGGGGTTCTTAAAGTAGCCGCATACCACAACCTGGTAGGCCTGCACGTCCTTTGCGCTTGCGACCGTCTTTGACTTTCCTGCGGGGTCTTTTACGCGTATCAGGTAGTCGATTTTTCCAAGCCAGTCATCTTCGCCGTCCTTGGTTTTGTCCTGGATGTTTGCGGTGCAGCTGTAGCCGTCTTTTGTGGGGAACTGAAGGAATTCACTGTCTGCCTGGATTATGCCGTACTTTTGCATTGCGCTTTTGAGTTCCGCTTTTTTGTTGTTGAGTGAAATTAGGAAGGTAGTAAGGGTTGCCATGCTGTCTTGCTCGCCAGTCCAGTTTTCCGTGTCGTCTTTTGTTGTCCAGAGAATTTTGTCTGTTACAAGGTCCTGTATTATATACTGGATGATTGTTCCACCGCGGCCGTCTACGTCTTCTTCCAAGGAGTATGCCATCTTGCCGTCTTTTGAAAAGCCGAAGATTCTGAAAATGGGGAAGGTGTAGCATGTGCTGCCGACTTTTGAGCGGTGGTTTGCAAAGGGATCAAAACCTTGGGGCGGAAGGATTTCTGATGAAGCGTTTACAGGCTCTGCCGCTTCTGCTGCTTCTGCTGCTTCTGCAATGTCCGTGTCTAAAGAGTCTGTTCCTTCTGCAGCGGATGCATCTTCTGCCAAAGCGTTTGCCGTAGAGCCTTGGGATGAACTTTCTGCTTTGCCTGCATTTGTGGAGCCTGCAAGTTCCACCAAGTCTGTTGAAGAAGATTCTGTTTTTTCTGCTGCCCCATCATTGCTTGAGCTTGTGCCGCCTTGCTTTTTGCTGCAACCCGTCTGCAAAAGAGATGCGGATGCAATAAGTGCCAGAGCCATTGCCATGCCTGCTATGCTTACAAGTGCATTTGCCTTTGCATTTGCCTTTGATCTTTGCATGTGTTTCTCCTTGTAAAAAAATACCCGCCCCTACAAAGATGAAGGAGCGGGTGGTTTGCCTTAGGTTTTGCTGTTAGGCGTGAACCTTAGCATGAACCTTAAGCGTTCAACCTCTTTTCAAGGTCATCGAGACATTCTGAAAGTTCTTTTGGCAAGTGCTTTCCGAACTTTGGATAGTGGTTCTCGCGAATATCCTTAATTTCCTTGAGCCATCCTTCCTTGTCAACCTTTGTGATTTCTGGAAGAACTTTCTTGTAGTAGTCTGCAAGGCCGTCTGTGTTGAGAGCGCCTTCTTTTGGCATATAGCCGATTGGTGTGTCAACAAAGTTGTCTTTTCCGTCGCAGCGGTCAAAAATCCATGCGAGTACGCGGCTGTTGTCGCCGTATCCTGGCCACATGAATCCTCCTGGGAGGTCTGCATTGTTTTCGTCCTTGCGGAACCAGTTAACGTAGAAGATCTTAGGAAGCTTGTCCTTGTCCTTTGCAGCGGCACCTACGTCGATCCAGTGCTGGAAGTAGTCGCCCATGTTGTATCCGCAGAATGGGAGGATTGCGAATGGGTCGCGGCGGATCTTACCAACTTCTGCTGCGTTGATTGTAGATGCAGCTGTGATTTCTGAACCTACGATAGAGCCAAGGAATACACCGTGGTTCCAGTTGCGTGCCTGGTG
>DFJV01000147.1 GCA_002373205.1 Treponema sp. UBA3662 | reverse complement strand
ATTCGCGCGGAAGGGTTGAATACCCCGCCCCTTGGGGCGGAATAAGGGTATTCAACCCTGACTGCAATACCTTTTAAGAACAACGCACACCTCGTTGGTTCGCGTAAGGATGTTTTGATACAGGGGGATTCGTTTTATGAGGAACTCATACCCCGTAGCTTGCTGCGGGGTGCGTTGATTTGCAAATATTAAAGATTGCCTGGTTTGCCCGACAATGACACGGTGCTGATAACCAGCGCTTGCTTAGATTCCGTTGTAGTGGGTCTGAACCTTGTCCAAGACATAATCCCTGAATTCCTTGAGGGCGAATGTCTTTTGCGGCAACTGGGAGCTGAACCTAAAGCGGCAGGTTACGGTCTCTTCTTCCTGCTCTTTTGCACCCACAACAAGAATGTATGGGGTTTTGTGCTCGGAAGAGATGGCCTTAATCTTGCTCTTCATGTTGTCGTCTCCAGTGTAGGCCTTTGCACGGATGTTTGCAGCGGCAAGGAAATCCGCAACTTTTTCCGCATAGGCATTAAAGTCGTTGCCAACAGGAACAACCGCTACCTGTTCAAAGTGGAGCCATGCTGGGAAAGCGCCTGCATAGTTTTCGATGAGGATTCCCATAAAGCGCTCAAGGCTTCCCAAAACTGCTCTGTGCAGCATAACCGGGTGGTGCTTCTGGTTGTCCGCACCAATGTATTCTGCGTCAAGGCGTTCTGCGCTTGGGAGCTGGTAGTCAAGCTGGATTGTTCCGCACTGCCACTGGCGGCCGATTGCATCTATAAGTGTAAATTCCAGCTTTGGACCGTAGAATGCACCTTCTCCCGGCTGAATCTCGTATTCCATTCCCGCAGCCTTGCAAGCTTCGCTAAGGGCTGATTCTGCATGCTGCCAAGTCTTTTCGTCTCCAACATGGTCTTCTGGCATTGTTGAAAGCTTTACGAGGAGGTTCTTGTCAAAGCCAAAGTCCTTGTATACGTCAAGCAAAAGAAGGCAGAACTTCTTTACTTCCGCTTCAATCTGGTCTTCCGTACAGATTATGTGGGCATCGTCCTGGACAAATCCGCGTACACGCATTATTCCGTGCAGGGTTCCGCTTGGTTCGTTGCGTACGCAGTGGCCAAATTCTGCCAGGCGGAGTGGAAGGTCCTTGTAGCTCCTTGTGCGGCTCTTGAAAATTTCAAGTGCACCGGGGCAGTTCATTGGTTTTACTGCAAAAAGGCGCTTTTCGCTTTCCGTAACAAACATGTTCTTCTGGTAGTGGCCCCAGTGACCGCTTCTTTCCCAAAGGGTTCGGGGCATGATTGCGGGAGTGTTCACTTCCTGGTAGCCGTCTGCCACAACCTTCTGCCTCATGTAGTCCTGGAGTGTTATGTACATCTGCCATCCGTTGGGGTGCCAGAAAATCTGTCCCGGATCTTCGGGGTCAAGGTGGAACAAATCCATCTGAACGCCAAGCTTGCGGTGGTCGCGTTTGTCCGCTTCTTCCATCATCTTAAGGTAGTCTTTTAAGTCGTTGGGCTTGTAGAAACAGACGGCATAAACGCGGTTAAGCATTGGACGGGATGAATCACCCTTCCAGTAAGCACCGGCCATCTTTGTAAGCTTAAAGCTCTGTGCGTTGATTTCTTTTGTGTTGGAAACGTGGGGGCCACGGCAAAGGTCAAGGTAGCCGTCCTGCTCGTATGTGGTAATAAGCTCGCCTTCTGGAAGGTCGTTAATCAGCTCAACCTTGTAGGGCTGGTCTGCAAAAAGCTTAAGGGCTTCTTCCTTGCTTACTTCTTTGCGTACAAAGTCGTGGTTGCCGGAAAGAATCTTGCGCATTTCCTTTTCCACTTCACCAAAATCAGATTCTGTCATCTTGTGGTCGGCGGGAAAGTCAAAATCGTAGTAAAAACCGTTGTCTATTGCTGGACCTATAGCGATTTTTGTACCAGGGAATAATCTAAGGATTGCTTCTGCCATTACGTGTGCGCAACTGTGGCGTACAGTCTGAAGTTTTTCATCAACAGCCATGTCTTTTACCTTTTTATTGTTTGATATATCAGCATAAGATAAACTTTTTTCTATTTTATATCAAGTGCGGGATTTTTTTGCTGTGTTACTTTGATTTTTTTTTGGACGGCACTGCTCCGCTCCACCATGTAAGTCCTTGGCTAATTCGACCGAATAGGCCTTTCGTTACCGCCCTTTCGGGGTTCCGGCTTTCGCCTCCATTCCTACGGAACGGGCAAGCCCGCCCCTACACGGCGGCGTAGGTTTGTTCTGGCTGTCTTTTACCGGCTGCTCCATCTGCTGCCTATTTGCAGCTCTGTTCCGTCCTGGTTGTTGCTGTAGTAAATCATATTCACCCCCACCTGGTTTGGATGGTCGTGGTTTATGTGCGTGTATTCTATTATGATAAGCTTGTCCTCGTCCCCAGAGCTGAGACCCATCCTTGGCATATAGATTCTTGCGGTTTCTTCGTTGAATTCCACGGAGCCTGAGTCAAAGCCACTGCTTCCGCCAACATAGGGGCTTATTTCGTACTCGGTGATTCCGCTTGGGAATGCGTCAATCAGCATTTCTATCTTTGCGTCCAGATTCTGCCCCTCGCTTCTGTTTCTTTGGGAAAACATAGCCTTAATGCCCGAAGCGTCTTTGTTGTTTATGTAGCGAATTAACTGCTCTGACTTCTCGCGTCCACGATCTTCGCTGTCATTCATAACTTCGTCGTATTCGCTGCTGCAGGATGTCATTACAACGCTTGACATGGAAAGTGCCAGCAGTGCCGAAAATGTAAAACCCATAAAATTCATTACTTTCATATTTGCCCCTTTTTAAATAAGACACCTTGGACATGGCAATCTGCTACCTGCTACCGTAGATTTTTGGACAAATTTAACATTTTGCATTTCATTCAGTGCGAATTTCTTCCGATTTATATAATATGCCCCACTGTATTAATTTTTTTAGTTTCATTCACCGCAACCCCTTAAAGAGCATGGCAGCCTTTTTTCTGGCATTCTTCTTGTGCGCAGCGGGTAACACTTGCACTGCCCAGGTAAGCCAAAAGAGGCAGGACTTTATTGACTACGCGCTAACCCTAAGGGGCATTCCCTACAAATACGCAGGCTTTTCAAAAAACGGGCTTGATTGCAGCGGAATGGTGGCTTATGCGGCAAAATACGGCATACGCGAAAACCTTCCCAGAAGTGCCAGCGGAATGTGGGACAAATGCAAGCATCTAAAAGAAGAGGACCGTGAACCCGGAGACCTAATCTTTTTTGCCGTAAAAAATACCAAGGGTGTGCTCCACATTTCTCACGTGGGAATCTACCTTGGAATGTACCGCGGTGAAGGTGCCCTCAACGGAAAGAGGCTTTTCTTGCACGCAGCAAGTGCAGGCCGCGAAACTGGAGTAATAATTTCTCCCATAGACGACAAATATTGGAGCAAGCGCTTTTACGGCTACGGACGCTTTTTGCCCAGCACCGGAGAGTCCGAAATGGAAACAGAAGCAAAAGCCGCTGCAGAAGATGCAAGGGATGAACCCCCGCCAGAAGACAAGACCACCCCGGAAGACTTGGAAGCAGAAGATGCAGACCTTACGGATGCAGAAAGAGCAGCCCGGCGGGTAAAAAAGGCAATCGAGCGTACAAGAAAAGCGGCCAGCCTAATGGACAGGGAAATAGACGGTCAGGCTGTAAGAAGCAAATTTGAAGAAGACACAAAGTAAAAACCGTCTGCAAAGGGACTCCCTTGAAAATCTCTTTTTACAAGAAAACTTTATTGGTAACAAAAACAAAAGGCAGTTGTTTAATAAGTATGAAAACATTAAAACGCATTTACACATTATTTTATTTATTGGTATTATTTGGATTTGCGTCATGCTCCGCCAACCTTTCGCTTAAAGCGCAGAACGACGGCAGCGTAAAAACTGACTTTACGGCAGACATGGGCGCATATTTGTCACAGGCATTGGAAGGAGTCTCTGCAAACATGGGTGGCGGCAAAGACATAATCAATGCGGCATCCCTTAAAAAAGCATTCACCGGAAGCGACTTTACCGGAGTTTCTGCAAATGTTCCCAACAAGCAGACTGTAATCGTAAGCGGAACAATCGTCCCTTTAAAGCAGCAAAAGACCTTTAAGGGCGTAAAAACATCTTCGTTCGTAAAGTGTGAAAACAACAAGCTTACCCTTACGCTTTCACCTGCATTGCTCCAGGGCTTCTACAATTCAATGGGGCAGGATGACAGAACCTACCTGGACCTCTTTATGGCACCAATCTTCACGGGCGAAAAGATGACCCAGACCGAATACAAGGAACTCGTTGCCTCTGTCTACGGACAGGAACTCGCAGACGACATGCAGAAAGGCAAAATCGTCATTACGCTAACCGTTCCCGACGGCAAAAGCATAAAAAACTCCAGTGCAAAAATCGGCCAGTCAAAAGCAAGCAAAAATTCCAAGCGCCTTAGCTTTAGCATCCCCATGCTGGAATTCCTTACCCTTCAAACTGAAAAAACAGCCTTCATAAGCTGGTAGCCTTTTAATTCTGGAGCGGGCATTAAAAAACAGCGCCACGGGTTCACGCAGCGAAGCTTCCAGCGTGGCGCGTCATATGTTTGCTGACAAAACTGGTAAGTTTTCGTAGAAAACTTACGGGTAAAAAATGCCAAGGAGGGCATTTTTTACCCAGGGCTTTATCGTTCTACTGTGCCTTTGGCCCCCCCTCCAATCCCAGCTAGGTCCGCTTTTGCAAAATGCCCAATCCAAAAATCCTCCGCTGTATGCCACTAAATATACCCTAATAGTCTACCCCATAATATCCTTGAGGTTCGCTAAATTTCATGATATCATAAAGACCTGTTGCATAATCATCTCGCAGCTTAAACGGATACGGGGAAATTGTGTTATGTGGACGCCCGCACTGGGGCGCTTTTTTAATACAGAATTTTACCCAAATTTAACATTTTTTTCATTATAATCTAACATTCATAAACTACACTCGGATAGAAACGAGGTGTTTATGAATGCAAACTTGAAAATTATTTTCGGGCTTTTGGGTGGCCTTGCTATGTTCCTGTTCGGAATGAACATGATGAGCGAAAGCCTGAAAAAAGCGGCTGGTTCTAGAATCAAAAATGTCATGTCCCTAATCGGAAAAAATCCTCTGCTGGGCGTTCTGGTCGGGGCCTTTTCAACCGCAATTTTGCAAAGCTCCAGCGCGACAACTGTAATGGTCATCGGATTTGTTTCGGCGGGAGTGATGAGCCTTCCTGTCGCAATCGCAATCATTTTTGGTGCAAACATCGGTACGACGATTACGGCTCAAATCATTGCATTCAAGCTTTCAAATTATATCTATGTTTTTATTTTCATCGGATTTCTGATTTCTTTCGTCGTAAAAAATCAGAGGTGGAAAAACATGGGCATTACGATTTTTGC
>DFJV01000133.1 GCA_002373205.1 Treponema sp. UBA3662 | reverse complement strand
TTGTGGGTAGAAATTGCACGGATGCTATTTCTACCCGCCATTCAGGGTTCCGGCTCCCGCCTCCATTGCCTAAAGGCAACCCGCCTGCGGCGGGCCCTTACTGTCGGGGCTAGGCTTTATTTGCTTTCATAGCTAACATCAAACGTAAAGTAAAACATCACCAATAAATTTTTTTTATGCAAAATTGGGGTTTTTAGGGGCTAGTCACTAAACCGTGCCGGGTCTGGAAGGCAATTTTGGGCGCAACGAAAAGAAAAATCTTTGGTGGTGGAACGTAGGAAAAAAGCAAAACATCACCAATAATTTTTTTATGCGAAATGTGGGGTTTTTAGGGGCTAGACATGGGCTACTGTACTCTTTTACGCAGTTGCAGAAGGTAAGTGCGGCAACATGTAATGCAATGTAATAAAATAATGTGTGGAAGTGCTTCCATATTTAGATTAATCGTTTCTAAGTTTTATTCGCGCGGAAGGGTTGAATACCCCGCCCCTTGGGGCGGAATAAGGGTATTCAACCCTGACTGCAATACCTTTTAAGAACAACGCACACCTCGTTGGTTCGCGTAAGGATGTTTTGATACAGGGGGATTCGTTTTATGAGGAACTCATACCCCGTAGCTTGCTGCGGGGTGCGTTGATTTAGGATTGCACTTACCTTCTACAACTCTCTGTAAACCCCTGTTTTCGCCTGCCTCTTTGTGCTATAATTTTTCCATGGAAGGAATGCTTTGCAAAATATGCAGCCACTGCGGTCTCTGCCCTGGCGACGGGACATTTATGGCAGACAAGAATCTTATCATCAGCACGGAAGGAATCTCTGCCCCGCTAAATGCCGACCCCTCATTGCCACCTTTCTACACCGGCATTGCCATGGACATAGGGACTACCACCGTAGCCGCCAGGGCTTACAGACTTTGCAACGCAGAACTGCTTGCTGAATATAAAGAAGCAAACTTTCAGCAGAAATTTGGCAGCGACGTTATTGCCCGCATTTCCTTTGCTACGGAAGCAGATGGCTATAAAAAAATAAGGGAAGCAACCCTTTTGCAGATAGAAAAAGCCGTAAAAAAACTCTTGGGCGAAGTTTCATTTTTGTTTACTTCCCAACGCTGTGGCCGGCCACACCTTGTGCGTCTTGTGATTACCGGTAACACAGCCATGCAGAGTTTTGCAGCAGGTCTTAGCGTAAAAGGCCTTTCCGCTTTTCCCTTTAGGGCAGACTATCTTTTTGGCGAAGAAAAGCCCGCGTCAGACTTTTTTGGCAGCTCTTCATTTTTAAGAGCAGACTGTCCTGTTTATTTTACACCCGCGCAAAGTGCCTTTATTGGAGGAGACACAATTTCTGCAATGATGGCATGCGGTTTTTTAGATGGCACTGGGGCTGCAAAAATACTTGCAGACGTTGGAACCAACTGCGAGATGGCACTCCTTGATCCCAAGGGAAATCTTTTTTGCACTTCTTCTGCAGCTGGGCCTGCTTTTGAAGGCTACGGCATAAGGCAGGGAATGAATGCCTGTGAAGGGGCTGTTGCAAAGGTAAGCCTTGTCCAAGAAGAAAAAACTGGCGGTAAGGCTCGTGGCAAATTAAAGTTTTTGTGCAGCGTAATTGGCGGCGGGAAGGCAAAGGGCATCTGCGGTACAGGACTTTTAAGCGCAATAGCTCTCTTCTATAAAAAAGGCATTATAAACCAGAATGGAACCTTTCTTCGCGGAACAGACTCTGTTTCTCTTTGCAAGGGGGTAAGCCTCTGCCAAAAGGACATAAGGAATTTTCAGCTTGCAAAGGCGGCTGTCCTTAGCGGAATAGAAGCCCTTGTGCAAAAGGCTGACCTTTCGGTGCTGGATTTACAGGACAATTCAACCCTTTACCTTGCGGGTGGCTTTGGTACCAAGCTAAATGCCCATGATGCCGCTGTTACCGGAATGATTCCCCCCGTCCTTGAAAATAACCTTGTCCATGCTGGTAACGCTGCCCTTAGTGGAGCCTGTATGCTTTTGTTTGATGCCGGCCTAAGGAAAAAGGCGCTTGCCCTTGCAAGAAAGGCAATGAACATAAATCTTGCAGAAGACCAGGGCTTCCAGTCCCGCTACATAAGCGCACTCAACTTTCCCGATTGGCATTAATAAGTATTAATACAAATTCGCAATATTAGCATATAATCGTTATGTAAAAAACATCCTGCATCTTTTTTCTTTTCCCCTGTAGTTGCAGAAGGTAAGTGCAACAAACAGGGAATGCAATGTAGCAAAACAATGTGCGGAAGCACTGAAATGGAGGCTGGAAACGCGGCAAAAAAAGCATTTGCGCGGTGCGACCGAAGGGAGTCTGATACCTTGTATCCGCGCTCGGCTTTTTTTGACGCGGTTTCAGCCGGGAATGTAAGTGCTTCCGCATTTAGATTAATGCTTGCCAGGTTTCATTTAGACTTGCACTTACCTTCTGCACTCAACTTTCCCGATTTGCCATAGAATCTGCAATCTGCTACAATAAGGCATGAAATTTTTTTCGTCTTTATGGAATACAATAAAACCCACTCTGCTGCGTTTTCCGGCAGCCTTTGTGCTAAGTGCCTTTGCCACTGTAATGCTTTTTACAAACGATCTTGTAAACTGTGGGTGGGTATCAAAAAGTGCATATTTTGCCCTTGCAAAAAGTGCCTTCTGGGCATTCGCACTTTCCGTCTTTACCCGCCTTTTAGAGGAAGTTCTTTTTGCAAAGTTCAGCAGCAAAAAATACATCTTCATAGCCTCTCAAGCAGTCTGCGTCATATTGGCATTTTTCCCCGGCTATATTTTTTCTTCCCATGACTCTCCAAGATTTTATCTTGTTTACTTTGGAACATTTCTTGCACTCTTTGTCCTTTGCGTTTATATGCTGTACTTTTCGCAAAGCAAGGAAAAGCTTGTTGCAAACATTCTCCTTTCGCTGATGATTTCTTCAACCATAGCAGTCTGCATCGGGGCGGGCTTTAGCGTAATCTTTTTTGCATTCGACCAGCTAATCTGCAATTGTATTGGCGAGCTGTATGCAATCATCTGGTGCACGGCATTCTTCTTTTTCCTTCCCTGCATCTTTATTTCCTATGCCACCAAAAAAGACAGCGACATTGTCATTCCAAAATCATTCAAGGTCATTGTGCTTTATGTGCTTTTTTCTCTCTACTGCATCCTTCTCCTTGTCCTATATGCCTATCTTATAAAAAGCCTTGTAACGCTAACCCTTCCTTCCGGTAAAATCAATCCATTTGTTTCAGGGGCAAGCCTTTTCTTCCTCTTTTTCTACCTTTCACTTGCGCCCTGCAAAAACAAGCTTACATCTTTCTTCTATAAATATGGCGCAATTTTCCTCCTAGTTTTGATTGCGGTCCAGTTGCTTGCCTTTGCAATACGCATACATGCCTACGGTTTTACGCCGGCCCGTTGCGCAAGCCTTTACTATATTATTTTTAGCATTACCTTCTGCATTCTTCCGCTCATTCAAAAGGGAAAATACATGCAGGCAATTTATCCGCTTTTTGCGGCCATCTGCATTTTTGCATCCGTCACTCCGCTAAACATAATAGATTCCGCTTCCCGGAACCAGTACAAGAGAATTGTCTCTACGCTAAAAAAATACAACCTCTTTAAAGATGGCAAGGTTATTCCGTCTTCCAAAGAAAATTTCCTTTCTCTAGATGACAAAAAAACAATCAGGAGCGCCTTTTCTGAACTGAATGATCCAGAAAAGAAAAAGTTGGGCTTTGTAAGATACGAAAAAGAATTCCGCGAAATATTCGGCTTTGCTGTCTATGATGGTTATGACGAGAACTTTTCCCAAGGAGCCTGCTACTATGCGCTTGATGTTCCTGATGAATTGAGCGTAAACATTCAGGGCTTTTCTGAACTTTTTTACTTTAAGACAGAAGAGTCAGACTATGTGTATGATGAAAAAGACTGGAACCCAACCGTAAGCTTTGGAGACCATTATATAATTAAACTTGGAAGTGAACTTCTTCCCTTGCTGAACACAGACAGAAAGTATGAAGGAAAGGTAGACAGCTTGGAGCCGCTTGTCATAAAAAAAGACGGTTTTACCCTAATCATCCGTGAAATGAATCTAAAAAAAGAAAAGTATTCCGAAGAAAGGTGGTATTACCGCTACAAACTTATAGGCTATGCGTGCAGGTAAAAAAGGAGAGTAAAAATGAAAAAAATAATTGCGGCTATAATTTTGCTTTGTGCATCTTGTGCCCTTGTATTTTCGCAAGATGAATACGAGGTTATGTATGTTACTGCAAGCGACGGACTCCGCGTAAGAAGCGAACCGTCCTTGAGCGCAAAGAAAATTGACACCCTTTCTTTTGGTGAATACGTGCTTGTTGCAAAAAAGGGAGAAGTGGTTACTATCGATGGAATTACAGCCCCCTGGGTAAAAGTTGCTTTTGGCGACGAAAGCGAGGAATCCTACCGCGATAAAAACGGCTGGGTCTTTGGCGGCTACCTTAGCAAGAATGAACAGAACCTGGGCAATGCAGGTGAATTCATAAAGTCCTACCTTAAGCGCAGCAAGAAACGTTTTTTCTACTCTCCATATTTTCCCTCTGAATGCGGTACGGTCTACCTTAGGAATGAAGGCGACTGGGAGAAGGTGCGCAGTCAAAAAGATGTAAGCTACACATGCTGCCTTGGAAACCTTTGCCAAGGTGACAATTCTGGAAGTCTTCCCAAAAGGGGTGAGGCCGTAACAATCCGTGACTGCATGTATTATATGCCTCCCCTTGCGGCTAGTCTTGTTAGTGTAATTGGAATAATTCCTGCTGGCACGGAAATTCAAATTGTGCATCATGGTGAATACGGAATTAAAGACGGCACTCTTTTTCCTATATATAGCTTTGAGTACAAGGAGGAAAAAACAGGCTATATCATTGGGGGAGATGTGCGCGGAATTGACATCATAAGTAAATCTGATGCTTCTTCCGTAAGCGACGGCAATGGTGGCAAATACACACTTTATTCGCAGAGGGCATTGAAGGGTATAACTTTTGCTGAATACGGCTTTTCAAAATCCAAAGTTGATGAAGCACTTGACGGTTATCTGACTTATGAAATAGCGGGGCTGAGGGGCGGTTGGAAAGTTATTGAATCCCTTTTGTACGACGCACAGGGCAAATGCTATAAAATAAACCATGATACAAGCGGCTGGCTTTCTTTGCAGCATCCTCTGAACATGAAAAATCCAGTGCTCTTCCTTCAGGAATACTTGTTCAGCGGGGGGCAGGGTGGTGGAGCAATTACACATGTGCTTTACACGGTGGAACTAAATGGTGGCAGTGTAAACTTGCGCAAAGCCTTTAGCTATGAATATTTGAGTACCGATGGCGGCCCTGACGGTTTTGGCTACCACTACTTTACCCGCGACGGAGCCGTTGTCTATATCTATCAGGTGGAATGTGGCAATGTTACAGAAAATATCCAGCTTATTTATATGCAGCAGAACAATCCATATAGCTTTACAAGCAAGGGAAGCAAAAGAGGAGAGCCCCAGGGAAAAAGCCAGGGCTTTACCCTAAAGCAGTACGCAAATACAGTTTGCCACTTAAAAATGCGCCGTAGGCCAAGCCTGTCTGCCGAAAAAATGGGAATTCTTGACGCAGGCACTCTTGTAAAAATAATGGAAATTGGCGACAAGGCAACGATTGACGGAGTTACATCCAATTGGGTTCTGATTCATCCTGTGCATACAGGCCTGTTCAAAATAGACGGTGGGGTTGCGGCAGGTGCCTGGGTCTTCGGCGGCTACCTGGAGTAAAGAGTCTTGGTGTCTTTAGAAATTTATGAGTGAATTTAAAATTGATGTGGATAGTTTTTATTGGATTGATAGTGATGATGCAAATACAGACGACTTGTGTCTACACGGACATGTGCGGGTTCTAATCGGCTCATATCAATCTGAAGATTACGGAACGGTGAGCGCAAGTGCCTTATATCTGCTTAAAACGCTTAGCCGCAATCATATTCCGGAGTCAGAAATTCAGCTTGTGCCCTGCTGTGGCCATTCCATGTTTGCAATTTCCAGTTTGGAGTCAAACCCAGAAGCGGAAGATGATTACGGTGAGCTATGCGAAATCTTGGGCTGTCCCAATGGGCTTGACTGGACTGTAAAACACGAAGGCGATTTTGTCCGCTTGATTTCTGATTCTGGCCAAACGGTCTGCCTTCCTTTTGAGGAATACAAAGCGGAAATCTTTGCCTTTTCCAATAAAGTAAAAGCATTTTATGATTCCTCTTTGCCACGCGATGTTTCTAACTATGATGCGGTCGATATAGAAGGCTTTAAAGCGTTTTGTGCTGAATGGAAAATGCATTATGAAAAATGGGGATTCACTTTTGGAAAAGAAATTAGCTTGTCTAAAACAGAAGTAAGAGAAACAAAAGGGCAGGGTGGAATGAAAATGGAAAAGTCTAAGACAAAACGAAAAGTCGGTGTGCTGAACATAATTGCAGTTTTTGCCGTGCTGATTGTCTATTCAATGATTATGGATTATCTCCGCTACGCTTTTCTTGAGCACCACAAAGAAATTTTGGGTTATTATTACAACGGTAATTATTTGATTTTGCCCGCATTGATTTTGTTTTTTGTTTGTATACGGATTTTCGTTTTAAAATCGCTTTTATTTAAGAAGCTGCACATAGCTTTGAACATTGCAATTTTTGCTCTTCTTGCCTTCATCTTTTTTGCGTTTTCCCTGTCGGCTTTTGATTCTGCTCATCTTACAAAAGGCGGCGTAAAGACTTCTTTTGCAGAATATGACGCAGGCTCAATTGCGGCGGCAAAAATAGGAATTAGGAAAAGTGGCGGCGGAAAAACTGGTGGTGGCTATGAGCAGTACATTGAACTTGGTTTGATTCGCGAAAAGTTTACTGTCAAGTTCAATACATTCCAAAACGATTATACAATTGCAGATTTTTATGGGCAATACAATGGAAAGCTCTTTTTTGACAACACGGATGAAGTTGTGGAAATTGAAGAGTTCGGCTTGGAAAATGTAGAAAAGTACCTTGACGGAAACCGGCTTTTAACGCAAAATGCTGCCAGAAAACTTAGGGAATTTTCTAAATTAGGAGTAGAAAAATGAAAGATCTTATGCAAGCTGCGCAAATCGCAATAATCGGTGGGGCAGACGGGCCTACAAGCATTTATGTTGAGAAAACTGCAATTTTACAGTTGCTAATTCCTTATATTATTCTTGCTGCCCTTTCCTGCTTTTTCCTTGTAAGAAGCATTCTTAAAAAGAAAAAAGTTGCAATCGTACTTTCTTCTGTCTTTTGCGCAATATTCATCCTGCTTCCTGCATTATTTTTCTTGGGCAAGTTTGTGATGAAGCGGGCAATAAAAAGGCAGGCGTCGGAATTGGGAATTAGCACATATCCTTGGAAGGAAGATGAAATTGCCGACCACACTTTTGAATTAATGAATTCAGAAAATTCTTCAGAAGAAAGCGATGGTGTTGAATCATTCTTTTTTATAATTGGTCCTGATGGAAAAAAATCTGCTACTTGCACATTCGGAAAAATTGGAGGCCCCTTAGCTTCCCCCATCAAAAGCTGGCAGATAGATAGCGACGGAATTCTTTATATTTTTGATGAGTCTCCCCAAGAGAGCGGCTGTATAAAAATAGAAAAAATATGGTG
>DFJV01000159.1 GCA_002373205.1 Treponema sp. UBA3662 | reverse complement strand
TCACGGTGGCGTAGTCCAGTCGGTAGAACAACGGACTCATATTCCGTATGTCACAGGTTCGATCCCTGTCGCCACTATGAAACACAAGGCCTTGCATTGCGCAAGGTCTTTTTTGTTTTACAAGGTCAATATCGAGCATAAAAGCGACCTGTCATTACCAGCTCAGCCCGATAATGACACATTTTACAAGCATCAAAAACGGAGAAGAAAATGAAAAAATTATTGCTTACCCTAGCCCTTTTCCTTGCGGCATCACTTTGCTTTGCCCAAGGCAAAAACTACGTAAACGAAAGGTACGAAAAACTTGACAAAGAAGAACAGTTCGAATCCATCATAAAGGAAATAGAAGAGAACAGCAAAGAACCCTACTCTGCCAGCGACTACTTTTACCTTGGACTGGCAAATTTCAGAATGGAAAAGGATGAAGAGGCACAAAAATACTTTGGGATGGCAATCCAGGAAGACCCAGATTTTGTGCGCCCCTATTACTATCTTGCGGGAAGTTTTCTCTACACAGAAAAATACGAGGATGCAATCCTAAACTACGAAAAATGCATAGAATTGGACAAAACTTTTCCAGGCCCATACCAAATGCTTGGCATGATATACGAAACACAGAACGACTACCAAAAGGCATTGGAAAATTACTCCAAGTCCTATGAGCTAAAAAAAACACCCGAATCCACTTACCAAATGGCATACATCCTCTACAAATTGGATGACTACAAAAAAGCCCTGCCCTATATAGAATCATATTTGGAATACGACAGTGATTCATTTTCCATGACCAACCTAATGATTCTGGCTCTTTATTCAACCGGAGAATACGAAAAGGCCGCAAAATACGAAAAACAAATCCGCAAAATCTGGGAAAACACAAGCGACGAAAGCATAAAAAAGCAGCCATTCTTTATCATATATTCATTTACCCACAATGACTATGAAATTGATGTCTACGAAAAATTTGACCAGAGCGGCAACTTCTACTACCCATTAACATGCAACGTCTGCTCCAATGGAAAAGTCATAAAGACAGTCAACCTGGAATACGATGCCGTCACAGAAAAGTTCGGCACTCCCTATTTATTGGGAATGGATGAAATAGAAAGCAAAACCCACTACACAATGAATATTGGCTTTGAGGCATTCCCGGCCTTTCCTGATTTTATCAAGTACGTAAAGCTTATCCTGGACGGCAAGGTAAATGTAGGCGCATCAAGCACAAAAGTAAGGTAAAGCAAAATGAAGCAAAAGATAACCATTCTGTTCATAATTTTATCAATATTCATGGCAAGGGCCTTTTCAACAGAACAAGATCCGGACATACTCAACTTCCAAGAGCAAAAGCTCTACCTGCAAACCGGATGGGGACATCCGTCACCCTTGGAAACATATTTTCTTCAGAACAATAAAAACTCCCCCTTCAAAATGCTTTCCTCGGCAAACTACAGGGGCTTCATAGCAACATGGAAAATAGAAAAAGACAAGCTTTACCTGACCTATATTGACAATGAAAAATCAAAGAAAAACCAGATGTACAAAGTGTTTGGCAAAAAGGGCAAGGAAGCAGTTTTTGCAGACTGGTTTTCGGGAGTAATTGTAGCCGACAATTATTATTTTCTGGAATTAGGCGAAGACGGAAAAATCAAAAATCTGGACACCTATTTTTCCTATTATATATACGTAAGAAAAGGATTTGTTCAAAACTACGCAAAAATTCCTATTACCGAATTATCAAATAAGAGCAAAGTGAAAAGTCCCCAAACCCAGGAAATGATTTCCCTAAACCAAAGGTATATCTCCTACTATTTTAGACTATGGAGTGACGATTCCATCTCCTACAAAAATCAAGAAGGAAGACTTACAAGAAAAGAGGAGACAAGCCCAATATTATCCTATTATTCAGAAGACAACCTTTTATGGCCTTACAATTGGGAGAACAAAGAAAAATCAGGAGCCCCGCATTGCACATGGAATGTGGCAGACAACAAAATCTACCTTACGGATGTTACATTGTATTCAGGCACACGCTTTGACGAGCCTGACAAAACAACAATTTCCCTGTCTGAATTATTCAAAGACGGAAACACAAAAAATGGACATTTTGCAAACTGGCTTAACGGAATCTTTATAATCCAATATGGGCACGATGTAAAAGAAGAGTATTACACCCGCTTTGAGGTAAGAGAAAACATCATTATAAAGGTAAAAAACGGAATCATTGAAAAAGAATATGCCCTGGGAAAAGACTTTGACTTTTCTAAAAAGCAAAAGCAATACCCGCCAGAAATAGAAGCCCTGCTAAAGCAGTGGTAAGATTTTCCGCAAAAAGGCCGCAAAAAAATGGAAGTTCAAATCATAAATGAATTAGCAAAAAAAAGCATAGACCAAATAAAACATACTATCACTTGTGCAATGCCCCACAAATACGAAGCAATAAAGGCACTCGCAAAAATCAACACGGCAGAGTCAAGAGAAGCCTTGCACAGTTTACTTTCTTTTGACGATGCCTACATAAAAAGATTCGCCCTGGAAGAATTGGGCAACATAGAAAGCAAAGAAGCACTTGCCAAAATCATAAGCAATGTCGCTAAAGACAAAAATGAATTCCTAAGGCGCACTTCACTGTCCATCATAGAAAAGCAGGGCATTACTTCTTTACATGGTTTTGTAGCGGAAAGCCTAAAGTCACAAGACCCGCTCACACTTGAATACGCCCTTAATGCAATAAATCAAGTCTGGAGCGATGATGATTTTACTGCCATCATGGAGCTTAGCAAAAAAGAACAAAATCAAGACATCAAAAAGAGGTGCTACGAGATTCTTTGCAACCACGCAAATTCTTCCAACTGGCAGTCAGTTTACAAGCTAATACGCACAAACAAAATCCCGCAAATCCGCTTGTTGGCATGCAAACTGCTAACAGACAATTTTTCCGATGAATTTATGAGCGACATTCAAGCCTTTGCAAAAGATAAAGACGGACACATCCGTAAGCTGGCAACAGATTATCTAAAAGAAATCATTTGGGCATAAAAAAACTGTCCCAAAACAAAAGCTTTAGGACAGTCTTATTCAATGCCATTAACATAAAGAACCGTCATGCCAAACTGCTACGAAAGAGAATTCAACATCTCTCTTCAATAGCATAATTTGAGATTCTGAGTCAAGCTCAGAATGACGCAAAGCTAATTGCATTACAGTCTTATTAGAAGTTCATCATCTATTAGTACACGCTAAGAATCTTTTGCAGGGTATCCTTTCCGATAATCCTCATAAAGTTTGCCAAGCGTGGGCCCTGATCCTTTCCAATAAGGGCATGGTACATTGCTGTAAAGAGTGCCTTTGACTCAAGGCCAAGCGATGTTGCAAGGTCGTACATTTCCTGCTGGCAGTCCTTGTCCGTAGCGTAAGTGCCAACCTTAGGAACAATCTGGTCGCGGACCTTCTTTACGGCATCAAGCATTGTGCCTGTAATGTCTTCTGCCTTGCTTCCGTCCGTGCGGAGTGCAAACTTAAAGTCTTCCGGTGCACACTCTGTTACCCAGTACCAGGCGCATTCACAGCGGCGGCGGAGGCATGCTTCCTGTTCGCTCTTTACGTCTCCCAAAGATTTTATTACAGCATCAATGTTTCCAGAATAAGTCTGCAGCAAAGTTGTAAGCTGCCTAAATGGAACCTGGTAAGGCATTACGCTGGGCATTCCGTCAATCTGTGAAAGCTCGTAGACCCTCTTTTCCTGAAGCAAAAGGTTGTCGCTCTTTGCCTTGTCAATTCCCCATGCAATGCGTTCAGTGCGGTCGTATGCTTCGTACATTGTAATAACGTCAAGGTCAAAGCTGATTGAAAATTCGTGGTCAACCTTGTTAACGGCAAAAATGTAGCGCAAAACTTCCGGCTGGTAAACGGTAAGGGCATCCACAAGAGAAATTACCTTTCCCTTGGAAGAAGACATCTTTCCGGGAACGCCCTTAAGCTTTACAAAGTCATACTTCATGGTAACCGGTGCATCCCAGCCGTAGACCTTTTTGCTTACAAGCTTTGCTGTGTCGTAAGATCCGCCTGGAGAGATGTGGTCCTTTCCGCCCGGCTCAAAGACAACCTTTTCTTCGTTCCATCTCATTGGCCAGTCAACGCGCCAGCCAAGCTTTATGTTGCCGCAAGATCGGAGGTCAACGGTCTCTTCGTTACCGCAAGCCTTGCACTTGTATGTTACGCCGTACTCACCGTCGTAGCTTACAATTTCCGTCTCGTCCTTGTTGCACTTTGAACAGAAGGCGGCAATTGGCCAGTAAACGTCGCTGTCCTTCATCTTGTGCTCGTCATCGCGGTAGCAGTTAAGGCACCACTTGATAAGGTCCTTGTTCTGCAATGCCTTTTTCATTCCTTCTGCATAACGGCTGCTTCTGTAGCGGGAAGCCTGGTACAAGAATTCAGGATGGATTCCAACGCGGGGAAGCTCGTTCTCTATGTCCTTCTCGTGGTGGCGGGCATAGTTTTCGTCGCGGTCAAAAGTGTCCGGCACAAGGGTAATCGGATAGCGCAGGTATTTTTCGAGCACTTCAGGCTTTGGCATGTTGCCAGGAACCTTGCGGAATACGTCGTAGTCGTCCCATGAATAAATAAAGCGCACGTTCTTGCCCCTGTCGCGGAGGGCGCGCACAATCAAGTCAACAGTGATAATCTCGCGGAAGTTTCCAATGTGTACGGTTCCGCTGGGAGTAATTCCGCTTGCACACGTATACAGAGGCAAGTCTCCCCTTTCCTTTATGATTTTTGCTGCCTGCTGGTCTGCCCAGTGGCAAAGTTCCTTTGGATTCCTTTCGTTTTCGCTCATAATGGAAGGAATTATAATTCAAAGCAAGATTTTTTGCAAGCAAGCAATAAAAACAGATGATTTTTTGGAAAAAATATGCTACACTTCACAAAAGGAGGTATAGTCATGATGGTGCAAGGATATTTCGACGGAACGGCAGTACGAACACTAGAACCCGTAAATTTAAAGATAAACCAAACTGTTTATATTTCCATCCCGAACCCTAACTTTTCGGAAACCGAAAAACAGGAAATAAAAGCTAAACTTGCAGCCTTGGATGATGTATGCGGTATGCTCTCCGAAGATGAAGCAGAAGCAGTAGACGAATCTATTGCCAGAGGAATACATTTTAAGAGAACTGAAATATGACATATTTTCTTGATACAAACATCATAAGCTATCTGCTAAAAGGCGATGAACGACTTAAAGCTATAATAGCTGACAAGTTATTGCAGGGCGACAAAGTTATGATTCCTCGTGTAGCTTATTATGAAATAGAGAGGGGCTTGCTTGCAAAAGGTGCTGTATCTAAAATGCATCGCTTTAAGACCTGGGCTTCATTACTGGGAACCGTAAGCTTATCAGACGAAACACTAGAAATTGCATCACAAATATATTCGGATTTATCAAAAAAGGGCTTGATTATAGAAGATGATGATATTTTTATTAGTGCCACAGCTTTAAAACATAATGCAGTCATTGTAACAAATAATGAAAATCATCTTAGCCGTATTGAAAATTTAAAAATAGAAAATTGGACAAAAGGATAAAAGCATGAAAAATAAGATTGCCCGCATTGCCATTATACTTAACCTGACAGTGATGGCTGTACTTTTACTTCTTTGTTTTGTTGGAAAGGCTGTTGGTTTTGAAAGCGAAGTTTTTACTTATATTGCCTTTGCACTGATTCTTCTGGGGATTGTGATTCCGCCGGTTGTTATTGCAATTTTGTACCTGCTTGGAAGTGAGGCGGCGAACGATTATGTATTCCTTTCGGTGGCGGCTGCATTTGTCTTTAACCTGATTATTGCCATACCCAACAATTTTAGTGGCTGGCACATTTTTGCAGTACCAATTGCTTATGCCCTTTTTTATGCCCCCTTCGTCATCATCAGGAACAGAAAAAAAATCACGGCAAAAATGGTTCGCTGGGCACTTATTTGCGTTTCGGTTATAGCCCTTGTTTTTCTTGCCAACAAGGTGGAAAACATAATCAGGGATTCGTCTGTATACAAGTACGATGAGCAGGGGAATTTGCTCGGCAACAAATACGACAGTTACGATTCATCTGTAAAAGTCCACAAGAAAAAGTTCAAAGACGGAACAAGTAAGAAATACGACGACAAAGGAAATATTATTTCGGAAACAGACACGGACGGAAAGTGCACAAAATATGAATACGATGAAAAGGGAAAGCTGATTAAGGAAACGGATCCAGACGGCAAAACCAGAATGTATGAATATTATGAAAACGGAAGCCTCAAAAAAAGCTGGACAGATGAATTTAGCGAAGAATATGAATACTTTAAAGACCAGCCGGAGAAAATACGGCTTATAAAAAGAAAGGTGTCCTCCGGTGAATATGCATTCCTTGGCAAATGGGAAGAAAAATTTGACAGGAAAGGAAACCTTGTTTATGAAAAAAACGATTGGTCCTATACAAGATATTTTTATTTCTGCACCCACTGGAAGAACGGCAATGTAAAGACAAAAAGGGTTTTTACAGTTCACTTCTAAAGTTTGCATTTCCAATTTCTAAAATCCGCATCCTTATTTAACTCTTAGCAGACGCGTTAGGGATAGTAGGGGGCCGCCGAAGGCGGATTGCGGCAGCAATGGAGCCGAAAGGCGGAACCCCGGATAGCCCGGCAGTGCAAGGCACTGCAACGCCCATAAAAGAATGCCTATTTGTACATGTTTGTTGAAAGGTACTTGAAGGCATTGTCGGCCAGAATGACCACAATGTTTTTGCCTTTAGCCTCCGGTCTTTTTGCCACCTGGGTTGCGGTCCAGAGTGCGGCACCAGCAGACTGCCCAACAAAGAATCCTTCCTGCTGAACAAGCTTGCGTCCTGTTTCGTAGGCATCTTCTGCTATTACGTCAAAGCATTCGTCGTATTTTGTTCCAAAGATTTTGAACAGTTCCGGAACCTTGTCGTCAGGTACACCGTCAAATTTTAGTACGCCGTCAATCGTGTTGCGCTCAGGGAATTCAGGATTTTTGAGCGACTGGGGTGCAGGCTGTGCCCCGATGATTTTTACGTTGGGGTTCTTTTCTCGGAAGAATTTTGTAAGCCCGGAAAGTGTTCCGCCCGTTCCAACCAGCTGAACTACATAGTCAACCTTGCCGCCTGTTGCTTCCCAAATTTCGGGTCCTGTTCCCTTGATGTGGGCCTGAGAGTTTGCAGGGTCGCCGCACTGGTTAAGGTAGTACCAGCCTTTTGACTTGGCAAAGTCGTTCATTACTTTGTAGAGGCCTGCAAGAGAGAGGCCTGTCTTTAGCATTTCCGCAAAGCCTGGAACATCCGTTACCTGGAGCAGTTCTGCCCCCAGTGCCTTTAGAATCTGTGAGCGTTCAACAGAAACCTGGGGCTGGATTACCGCAACAAATTTGTAGCCTTTGGCATTTGCAAAGGTTGCTTCCCCAATGCCTGTGTTGCCGCTTGTGTAATCAATAAGCGTCATGCCGGGCTTTATGTCTCCGCGTTTTTCCGCTTCCTCTATGATGTTAAGTGCAGCGCGGTCCTTTACGCTTCCAGACGGATTAAAGTATTCAAATTTGCCAAGAATGTTTGCCTCTAGCCCCTGGGATTTTTCGTAGCGGTGAAGACGGACAAGGGGTGTGTCTCCAACAAGTTCTGTGATTGAATCGTAAATCTTTGCCATAGTGTTCTCCTTTGGTTCTTTGTCTATAGATTTTATGGGCCCTGAATCCACATTTGTAGCAAGTGCGTGCAAGTGCCTGCAAATGTGGCGTAGCAGTTCAGGGTGACGTTGCTTAGCATTTACCTAAAAATAGTTGTATTCAATAAGTTCAATTAGGTTTTCTTTCTTTTCCGCAGCAGCAAGCGAAAGCAAGGCCCATGCGTTTCCGGCAGTACCAATGTAAAGGCCTGTGTAGGAATGAACGTCTGTCGGGATTGTGCGCCACCAGGCACCGCTCCACCTTCTCTGCTTTTTCTGGTGGTAGATGTCTCCGTCCGCATCGGGAACGAATGACTGTCCAATAACAGTTTTTGCGGCACGCTTTGCATACCCAAGGAATTCTTCGTTCCCGGTAAGCTTGTAGACGGAAACAAAGTGTTCCAGAAGTCCCGGTGTTCCGCAGCACAAAGCCTGACTCTGCCAGTAACCGCGGCTAAAATTTTCCGGCGCACCGGCTTTTATTATTCCGCGGCTAAGGCGAAGAACCCAGTCCAGGTATTCCTTTTGCCCCGTGATTTTGTAAAGCGCATGGAACAAGAGTGCCGTTCCAGCAGGACCATGGCAAGTGCTAAGGTAATAGAATTCTGTTGAAGGTCCACGCTCAAGGCTGTCCAGGTAAGGCACAAGAACTGCTTCCTCATCGCCAACGGCAATTCCCTTTATGTATTCAGCGGCTTCTTTTGCGGCCTTAAGGAATTTTTCTTCTTTTGTAAGGCTGTAGAGTATTGCGAAAATCCAGCCCACACCGCTTGTTCCGTGTGCATTGTTCACCCAGAATACGTCTTTTGGAAAATCTATGATTGTAAGGTCAACCACGTTCCAGTAAGTTCCGCCTTTGGGATAGGGCTTGCCCTTTGAAAGCAGGAAGTTTCCGAAGCTCTTTGCGGCCTCGCGGTACTTTTCGTCTTTGGTAAGCTGGTAGACGGAAGAAAGGTATGTTACAAAGCCTGCGTCTCCGCACAAATCGTTCTGCTCGCTCCAGTAGATTCCTACATCAGATTTTTTTGCAGAGGCAAGAAGGTCGTCCGCAACTTTTACGGCATAGGACTTGTAGCGTTCATCTCCGGTTAGCTCAAAAAGTTTTATTACAAGGTATGCGCTTCCTGTTGGACCGTTGTAATAGCCCGCAGCCCAGCCAGGCATGTTCTTTACGTGGACAAGCTTTGACTCTCCTGAAGAACGTGGGGCAAAGGTTCTTTCGTAAAAAGCGGTTCCTTCGTCCGTAGCAATTATTTCTTCTGCGGCGGCTTTTGCTTCTTCAAGATACTCACCCTTTTTTGTAGCCTGGTAAAGCCTTAGGTAAAAGAGCCCCACCCCGGCTGAACCTCCGTAAAGCGACTTTTGTGTAAGCATTGGGTAGTCCGAAAAATTTTCACTTGAATCTGGACTTTGACTCCATACAAGTCCAAAGCTGCCCTTCTTTTGAGCAGTCTTAATCCAAGCGGCTGCCTCTTCTGCATATTCAATAAAATCCAAAGCGGTGCGTTCCTTAAAAAGTACATTTTGTGACATGGCTTCCTCCGTTTTTTTTTGAATTACCTAGTTTTCCGATAGGTTTTATATGTTTAGTTATACACTTCTTTTCCTAGTATGTCAATAGGTTTTTATTATTTTTGATTTTTTTATTTATGGACGAAGTCTTATGGACGCAGTCCTACATGCTCTACCATTTATTTTTTTGCTAACTCGACCGTCACTTGCTATGCGCCACCGCCGTTCCGCCCTTCGCTGTCGCTCATAGCCTTCGGCTACTAAAGGGGCTCCATGGCGGCGTAGGTTTGTTAGTTTTTAGAAAAGCTATCTTATGCTTCTGACTACGCGGAATCCCAAATCGTCCTTGGGGTCGCAGGGATAGCAGGTTATGTTGCGATAGGTAACAGTACAATAACCTTCGTCCCAGAACCAACTGCCCCCCCTTGCAATACGGTCTAATGAAGGAATTGTTTCTCCAGTAGGATTAACCTGAGGCTCATCGTCATAGACACCAAACCAGTCCCAGCACCATTCGTATACGTTTCCGCTCATGTCGTAGATGCCAAGTGTGTTGGGCTTTTTTGTCTTTACCGGCTGAGTTCCATAACCGTCGTCCTCATCATCATTTTCGTCTTCGTCAAAATCTTCATATTCATCTTCGGAAATTTCGTCATCAATATGGTTTAGCCGTCCCTGGGCATTTTCTTCATACCAGGCAACTTCATCCACGCTGTCACTTCCGCTGAATTTATATTCCTTGCAGGCTTTTCCCCCTCTGGCAGCGTATTCCCATTCTGCCTCGGTTGGAAGCCTGTAGCCGTCAGCATCAAAGTTGCAGGTAACGGTCCATTTTTTGTCGTCCGAGTCACAATGGTTTTGGGGATCCTTATTTTCCTTGTCTATTTCATAGCAGGGGGTAAGCCCCTTCCTTTTGCTTAGCGCGTTGCAGTATTCCACGGCATCGTACCAGCTGACAGTTTCGACCGGCTTTTCTTCCCCTTTGAATTCGCTGGGGTTGTTTCCCGTAACGTCAAGATACTCCTTCTGGGTAACCGGATGGTCACACATTACAAAGCTGGACAAGGTTACGCTATGAACGGGAGATTCCTCTTCGCTTCCCATGTTGAATGTTCCGCCCTCAACAAAGACATATCCGCTTTCCGGCATATGATTTTCTGTCTGGATAAAAATCTGCTCTGTCTGGCTGGACTGGTCTACTGCATCATCTTTTGGCTTACTGAATTTTTTAAAAAACATGTATTGATCTCCTCTTATGCTGATATCTTAATTATAACACGCAGTCCGAAAAAATCAAAATTGACCCCAACTATTTTACCGGGTAGTTGTCAAAGCCGGCAGCCTTCATTTTTTGGGAAACATTGCCTGCCTTGTTTTCGTCCACCACAACAACGTAATAGGTCTTTCCCGATGCGCGGGTTTCTGTGTAACAGTATGCGTCAAAGCCTTTTTTCTTTAGGCGGTCTATCAAATCCTGGGCGTTTGCCTTTACCCCAAAGAAGCCTGCCTGGTAGCGCACCTTTGAGCCAAGTACTTCTGCCCCTGCAGGTGGATTTGCCTTGCCGGAAGAAGACGGGGCTTTTGCGGAGGATGTTTTTTCTTCGGGGGCCTTTTTGTCTACGGATGATTTTTTATCTTGGGAAGATTTGCTTTCTGTGCCAGTTTTTCCGTCAGAAGAAGAAGCTTTCTCACTAGAGTCAGTATATTCGGTTTCTGCAAAGCCTGACTTGGGGTAGACTGAGCGGGGGACAAAATACCAGAAGGGTACGTTTGCAATTTGAACGTCTCCCTTGATTACGGCGTATTCTGCGGAAAGGGGATATTTTTTTCTTAGCGCCTCGGAGTATTCTTTTTTGTCTGTAAGGAACCAGAGTGTAAACAGAACTGCCGGACGCACGTATTCCATGGAGCTCATGGAAGCGTATGCGGTAAGTATGTCTATTGAATCAGAAGCCTCGGAATAGTTTTGGGCCTTGCAAAGCGCACTCCATACGGAATAGAGGTTTACAAAAGCTAGAACCTTTTTGTCCTTGGAAGAGCGTACGGCACTGTTAAGGTAGGAGTCTGCAGTTTCCCAGTCCCCGGAATTGAGGCAGCAGCGGACCGCATCCAGGACAAGCTGCTCGGAGGAAACCTTTTCCATTCCAGAGGCATCAGATGCGGCTATGGATGCAGCCTTTGCGTAGGAACGGCCAGCCTCGCTGTAGATGCCAAGCTGTTCCTGAAGCGTTCCAAGGAAATAGAGAGAAGACCTTTTGTCTGCAGAAGTGGCGCACTGTTCCACGTGTTCCTGAATAAAGGCAATTCCCTCCTGAACAGAATCCTGGCTTAGAGCCTTTTCCCTTAGCTGGGCTGCTGTATAGGAAGCGGACTTTTCTGCGGCAAAAGCAAATGCGGCCAGGAAAAATGTTAGGGACGCAAAAACAATAGATGTAGCCAAAAGTTTTTTTGCAAAGGGAATATTCATCGCAAATCCTTGTAAGAAATCCTTAAAGCGAAGTGTCCGGGGCAGGAGTTGCTTCTACCGTAGCTTCGGAAGAAAGGGGAAAATTTACGGAAGAAGAAGAAGCCTTTGCCTCTTTTGCAGCCGCTTTTTCCTTAAGCTTTTCTTCCTTGGCACGGTTCTTTTCCGCCTTGGCAAGAGCCTTCTTTACAGCCTCCTTGTTGGACTTTCCAAAAGTGAATGGCAAAGTAAGGAGAACACCGCACACAAAGGAAGCTATAACGGTAACAAAAACCGGCACGTCCTTAAAGGTATGAAAAAGCCACAGGTCGCACTTGTTGCCCAGGTTGAACCCGGTGAATGCTGCGACCAGAACCATGAGTGCTATAGAAAAAATCAATTTGATGGGCATAAAAAAAACCTCTCTAACCTCTCTTTTCTACTATTATAATCGTAGTAAAGAAAAATGTCCATTAGGAAGCGTTTTGTCAAGAACAATATGGTATCAGTTTCAAAAATCACACAAAAAAAGGAACCGATTTTACTCGATTCCTTCAAGGTCATAGCCCGATTAACTTGCGGTATAACACGCCAACTTCAGCCCGACAAATTTGAATTTGTTTAATTCTTTGAATA
>DFJV01000067.1 GCA_002373205.1 Treponema sp. UBA3662 | reverse complement strand
AGGGTTAGCGCGTGGGCAAAAAGAGAGTCACTTTCCCTAAAGGCAGACCGTATGCTTTCAAAGGCGGTGCCACCAGGCGAAAACTTAGAGACAAGCCTCATTGCCTTGGGAAAAAGTTCTACCGGGTAAAAGCAGCCTCCAAGGTAGGCAAGGAAAACTGCGGCTATAAAAAGCAGGGACAAACCGCTGACCGTGTCGCGCACGTTTTCCATCAGAAAAAGCTCCAGCGAAACCACAAATGCCATGGAAGAAAGAAGCCAAAAGAGGAACTTGAAGCGCCAAAAAAAGCCAAAGCTTTCAAGCTCGGGAATAAAGCCTTGTGCAAGATGAACTGTAAAAAGGAATGCCACTGAAGGCAAGAACATTACCGCCAAAAGCAGAGCAAAGCAGGAAATCCAGTCGGATGCAACAAGCGCGAGGGTAGAATGCCCGGTACTGGAAAGAAGCTTTTGCATGGAATCGTCACTGCGTATGTAGAGAAAAGCGTTTCCCAGGCCCCACAGCAAAAGGAAAAATAGAATCATTGCGCTAAGATAATATGCCCCGGTAGAAACAACCTCGCCAGCCATAAGTTCCTTTATGCCAAAAAGGGTATGCCTTCCCACGACAAGGTTTGCGTAGTGAAAATTCAGTTCGTATTCCCTGGAACGCTCTTTTTTGCCGTAGCGCTTAAGGTGCTTTGCATAATAATCGTGGTAGGTATAGATGCCGGCTTGGGTGTCCGTGATGAGGGATGAAGCTCCGTCCAAGAATTCAGTGAGGATTTTTGTGCCAAGACCTGCCTGGGCTGTTCCCAAAACAACTTTTATGTTCTTGTTTCTTCCATATATTATTGAATCTATGAAACCGTCCGGAATAACCGCATAGAGGTTAAGTTCTCCGGAATAAAGCATTTTCTTTGCCTCTTCTTCCGTTTTTAGCTGGGTAAAGGCAACGGAAAAGCGGAAGTTGTCCATGTGCTCCATGGCATATATTCCCATCTGAAAATACTTGCCCTCGTCGTTTCCAACAAGGCCTATTTTTATCTTTGAATATTCAGACTTGTTGGAGGATGATGAAAACTTTGCGTAGAACAGGGTTCCCGCCATGCAGAAAATCATCAGGGACATGAGAAAGATTTTGGGGAAGCTTTTAAAAGTTCTTTTTAGCTGAAGGCAGGCGTACTTCATTTTGAATTTTCCAAATCGCGCACAAGAGCTTTTACGTTGCCAGAATAATTGTAGCTTTCTAGTTTTCCGTCGGAAAGCATGTAGGTTGAATCGCAGAATTCTATTTCCTGAATGTCGTGGGTAACAAGAACGGCCGTTCCCCCCTTGGCACAGAATTCCCCAAGGTAGTCAAGGATTTGTTCCTTGCAGATTATGTCCAGAGAAGCGGAAGGTTCGTCCAAAAGCAGAAGCTTGGGGTTGCATGCCACCGCGCAAGCTATGGAAAGCCGCTTTTTCATGCCGCCGGACATTTTTGCGACCGGGGTGCGGATAAAGTCTTTTATGCCAAGCCTTTGCAGTATGCCGGAAGAAAGGGATGCCTCCAAGTCGCTTTTTTTCTGCGCATACCAGAGGCTAAGGTTGTCCAGTGCAGAAAGTTCTGGAAAAAGGGGGATTCCCTGGGGAACATAGCCCTGAACCCTGGTGCGGAATTTTGCATTTTTGAGCAGGTCTACGCCTTCCCAAAGTGAAGTGCCTGAGTCTGGCTTTAGGATTCCGGCAAGTATGGAAAGCAGGGTTGATTTTCCGGTGCCGTTTGTTCCCAGTATGCCAACGCATTTTCCGTCTGCGGCAGAAAAGGATGCGTCTGAGAGGACAAGTTTTTTCTTATAAGACTTACTGATGTGAGCGACTTCCAACATAACCCGATGATTTTAGCGTTTTTGGGCTTTTTTTGCAATTCACAAAGTTACTTTTCAAGGATGGGTCCTTGAACCTCTGAATTTGGAGGGGAGGAAACCGCTCAGAGTCCGAAGCCCGCTGTTTCCTCCCCTCCAAACCACCCTTCCTTCTCGGGCACGGCTTAGGGGCCATATCGCTCAACGTTTCGCGATATGCCTAAGAACCCCTCTTTTTCACAAGAGTTTTTTTGGGGGACGCTGCGCTGCCGGGTTCGCTCCGCGCAAATGCTTTTTTGCCACGTTTTCCGCCTCCATTCCAGTGCTTTCTTGATATTTTTTTTGCATTACAATTATTGAAAATTTGCACTTGCCTTCCGCTGAACCCGAAACTGACTCCCTGTTGCATTGCATAGGGAAATACGCTGGATGGGATTACAGGAATTGGAGAAGCAGGCAAGGCAGAACCCCGCCGTTTAACAAATGTCTTTTTTTGGGAAATGTTCCCTTCGACGGGCCGCTTGACGCTGCGCTGCGAGTGCAGGGAACGGATTTGTTTCTTGCCAAGGAATATTGAGCCATGGAGGGATTTTCTTGCAGGCATGTTTTATTCTTTCTTGCCAATAAACAAAGAGCGCATGGAGGCGCGACTTAGCAACATGCAGAAGCCCTCGGCTTCTGCAATACCCAAGAAAATCCAAGGAGGGATTTTCTTGGGTCATACGCCCGATTGGAAGGGCGGCGTAGCCGGCCACCGCAACGAAGTGAGGAGGCTGGAGCGAAAGCGGAACCCTGGAAAGCGGGTGGCGCAGAGGCATGGCGGCCGATTGTAGCCACAAAATGAATGGTAGAACAAATAGAACTGCCGTCCATAAAACTATCATCCAAAGAATTTAAAAATCATGCGTTTGCTTGCGGTTTTTAGGCAAAGTGTGAAAAAGACAGGAAAAATTTAGCGTTATGTTGTTTTTTTGCACTTTTTGAATTATAGTCTTACTAGTTTATTTTTCAAGGAGTTTATTTATGAAAAGAATTGAAGTAGCAGGAGTAGCCCTTGCGCTTTTTGCATCAGGTTTGCTTCTTGCAGGCTGCGGAAAATCTTCCAAGGCAAACAAAATGGAGCCTGCTGAATACTACAGCTACATCGAAAACAAATCTATAGAAGAAGGTTTAAAATCCACAAAGTCTTCTATTTCTTATGAAGATGGTTTTGACGGCAACTTTGACCTTAAGCTTTCCCTTTTTAAGGAAGGTAAGGAACTTATCAAGACTTATGCGGGTGCAATGGCAGCTTCCGGTTCTATGTCAGACTTGGACTGGCTTGACTCTATTAGCCTTAACGGAAACATTGCCGTAAACAAGGGTGCCATGTCTGCAAAGATGACTGGCGGCGTAAACAATGCTAAAATCAACCTGGATGCCGTAATGAACGAAGAGTCTGCCTGCCTCCGTGTTCCCGAATTGAACAAGAGCTTTATTTCTCTTCCTTCAAGCTTCCTTGGCGGTATGTCTGGCCTTGACGTTGGCGCAATCGTAAAGAGCTACACTGAATATCTTACTGCAATCCCCAGCAATGCGGAAATTGCTTCTGAGGTTAACAAATACAAAAATGCCTACCTTAAGTATGCAACTGATGTTTCAAAGAGCACTTCAAATGTTACAAAGGGCGGAAGTTCACAGGAATTTACCGTTCTTACAGTAAACTTTGAGGGCGACAACGCAAAAAATATGGTTAAGGAAATCCTTACTCTGGCAAAGGATGATGAATGCATTAAGAAATTCCTCCAGAGCATGGAAAATTTCCAGCGCACGGTAAATTCTTACAATTCAAATGATGGTTTCACCTATTCAAAATTTGCAGAAACAGTAGAATCTCTTTTGGAAGACATTGATGAATACGGTCTTGGCGACTTCTCCAACTTTAAGATGGATGTTTTTGTTAACTCAAAGGACGAAATCTGCGGCAGGGCATTAAAGCTTGAAGAGTCAGAGGTGGCTTCATACGTGCTTACAAGGGACGGAAAGAAGTTTGGATTTGACCTTTCTGCAAATATTGGCGGAAATAGCTTTGGCGTGGCTGGTGACGGTACATGCAAGGGTAGCCTCTACACAGGCGAATACACCCTTTCTGCAGGCTCAAACGAAATCCAGAAGGTTACTCTGGAAAACTTTGATGCTGCTGCCGCAAAGAAGGGCATTGCCAAGGGTACGCTCAAATTTACTCCAGCTCAGTTTGCCGCATATCAGGTAGCATTTGACTTTGTATATGGCAATTCTGATGCAAAGTATGTACTTTCCCTTCTTCAGGATTCAAAGAAGCTTGCAACTCTTGACTACAACACGAAGATTTCCAAGGGTTCTGCAATAAAGCTTCCGTCTGACGCTGTAAAGGCAGAGGGCGAGGAAGAAATCATGAATTACGTAAAGGCACTCAAATTTGGCGAACTTAACAAGATTGTAAAGAAAGTTGGCTTGCCAAAGGAATACGAGGACCAGATTACTGGTGCTGTAGACGGTTTGTCAAAGCAGTTTGCTGAATAATTAGCAGGCAAACTTCGAGTTTTATATTTGCAGCAGAAAAATTGGCTCCCAGCGGTTTTTCTGATGCAACACGAAACTCAAAATTGCACTTAGCAAATAGTTATAAGTCTTAGCTAAGGCCTAGTGGCTTTGGATGGGGTTCTGAACTGACCAAAATGGCGGTTTGGAGCCCCGTTTTTTTTCTTACGGGCAAGTCCAAGGCCTCCATGTAGCCCCGTCAGTAACGCGCAGAGGTATAAACGTTAGCGAAGGGTTGTCTCGCAACGAAGTTCCAAAAGGCGCGGT
The DNA here is from genome assembly GCA_002373205.1 of Treponema sp. UBA3662. Lineage (GTDB taxonomy): Bacteria > Spirochaetota > Spirochaetia > Treponematales > Treponemataceae > Treponema_D. Next base: position 973 of record DFJV01000067.1, on the reverse strand, counting down.
GGCGCAAAGGCACTTTCGGCCGAATTGGCCCAAAATGCAGGGTAGAGCCGGCAAAATTACCGTCCAGAAATGAAAAACCAGTGCACAAAGTACCATCCTGACAAAAAAAATCCATCTGTACCCATAAAATCAAAAAAAAGCGCATATTGACCAACAGAAAAAAAAACAAAAATTTTTTGACACCGAAAAACAGCCACTTTTTGCACCAAATAAGGGTTTTGGCCCCTTTTTTACCCAAAAAAACTCTATTTTGGCACATTGACTTAAAGCGCTACGGATAGTAGACTAATAATTGTTAAACACCACATCTAGGGCAGAGGGGAAATAACAATTATGACAAAGGGCAGCAATGCCAGGGCAGCAAAGCCAGGCTGAAATGCCAGGCTGAAAAGCCACAATTTCATAAATAAATAAAGTAAGACTGGAGTGTGTAAGTTTCTATGAAAATTATAAAGCGCAGCGGCTCGGAAGTTCTTTTTGACAGGGAAAAAATCGTACTTGCAATTCGCAAGGCAAACAACCGCCAGGAAGTTAACGAAAAAGAACGCCTTACGGAAGCACAGATAAATTCTATAGTAGACGACATTGAAATTGAATGTCACAAAAGCGGCCATGCACTGAGCGTAGAAAATATTCAGGACCTTGTAGAAGACGGAATCATGCAGAACGGCGCCTTTAAGGTGGCAAAACTCTACATAACATACCGCTATCTCCATAACCTGCAAAGAAATACAACCGACGAGCAAATCCTTAGCCTCTTGGAAGAAAACAACGAGGAAGTAAAGCAGGAAAACTCCAACAAGAACCCCACCGTTGTTTCCGTACAGCGCGATTACATGGCCGGGGAAGTAAGCAAGGACATTACCCGCCGCTTCCTCCTGGACGAAGACATTGCCGCCGCTCACGACCAGGGCCTTATCCACTTCCACGACGCTGACTATTTTGCCCAGCACATGCACAACTGCGACCTTGT
>DFJV01000038.1:11876-23098 GCA_002373205.1 Treponema sp. UBA3662 | reverse complement strand
TAGGTACTCTTGCTGGAATAGACGGAATAGAAAAGTTGTGGGGATGTATAAAAGCCCTGCATAAATCCCCTTATATTTGAATTGTAGCTTACACTATCACCGCCGTCCATCTTCCTAAAGTATTCCTCATTGGCTAAAACAGCGTAGTTACAATCAGAAAGATATTCTTCACCATCAATTAAAATTGAGGAATCCGTAATGCCTGAGATTTTTAATGTCTCCACCTTTTCTTCAGAAACATTGTCATCGTCCCCGGCAAACTCAAACCTGGCTCTTGTAGTAACAGTCCTGTTTTTAAAGTTGCACTTCCATGTTCCAAAAGCCCCTGCCCCCATTTCTGCGTATAAAATGCTTACTTCTCCGTTTTGCTTAAAAACATATATGAGCGGCGGACAAGCAGGCTTTGCTCTTTTTTGAATCCATTGATTCTTTGTAAGGAATTTTCTAAAAGTTTCATTGTTCCAATTTTTGGTAGAAAAAGGAGCCGGCTTTTTTGCAAGGTAGCCACCAAACACCCATCCGTATTCAGGCTCGAAGCCTTTCCATTCGTATCTTGGCAATAATATTTCAATCCAGGGGGCTGTAATTCCATCGATGGTTTCTTCAGGACCAACAGAAACTATTTTTACCCCAAGCCTATAAGAAAGCGTTGCAAGTTTTTCTGAAGAAAGGCTCGGCTGGCTTCTAACACGCAAACCTTCCGGAGGCTCAACATACATTGTGCCAATTACCTTTCCATTTTCATAGAACTTACTCTTGTCCGCAAAAACGGCTGCCATTAAAAGTGTTGTGGCAAACAAAATGCAAAATAACTTTTTCATATTCCAAACTCCTTTAGCCCTGTGTAGACGGCGGTATTTTTATTCCAAATCTTTCCGCAATGCCCTTAAGAAGCGGGTGGTCTTCCGAAAGGTATTGGTCAGAAGCAGAGATAAAGCTGTCCTTATTCTCTTTTATCCGTTCAAAAAGTGGGCGGCACAATTCCTCGTTTCCTCTGTAATAAAAACAAATCTTTGAAAGGTCAGACAGGGTTACGCAGTAATTTTTTTCGCAGTCAGCAAAGAGAGCCGCTATAGAATACAGGGCAAACCTGTTGTTGTACACTTCTGTTCTTTCCAAAAGCCTAAAGCCTTTTTTTGCCGCATCGGAAAAGACATCTTTCTCAAAGAAGCTTTCCGTCAATTCATTCTGCTTGTTAATTGTTTTTAGAATTTCTCCGTTAGAAAGCAAAAGGTCTTCACCTTCGTTTAAAGCATCATCCATAAATCCTCCTTAGTTTTTCTTAAAGCCCATACTCCTTATTTAAGTCCAATACAAAATGACCGGCGATTTTTTTGTTCTTCAAGTCCAGCACCACTATGTAATGTATATTCTTTACTTCTGTAATAAATGTTACGTGCCTGTAAGTTCCATCTTTTGCGTCATACACATAACCTATATGCATTTTTCCCAATTCTTCAACCAGGTTATTGCGCACATATTCATCAAATTCTTTTTCGTTAAAATTTTGTGCAGATTGTGTAACGTTTACAAATCCATCTTTTGGTAAAGTTGATTTAAATTCTTCTTCCGTTAACAGCATTATTTTTTGCCCCTTACTTTTCTTATTCCTGCCTCAATTCGCAAGATTGCTTCTACATGCATTATCCAATGTCTGGAAAATGGCATTTGAATTAGCCCCTTGATGTTTTTATTGCACCAATAATCAATGAGCCATATTGCATTTTCATCGTTACTTACAACCTTTAGCGACTTTATTCTTTCTTTGTCACTTTCCGCATATTTTGTTTTTAAATCTTTAAAGCTAAGATTTTTAAGCCATTCTTCTGTAGAAAGCTTTACTTTTTCGCAGTATTCGTACAAGGCCTGAATGTTCAGCTTTTTTGAAAATTCGGCAATTTGATTTTTAACAAGTTCATTTCCGGTTGTTATTAAGGGGCTTTTTATTTTTGAAACAAAGTTTTCAGAAAATAAAATTTCCTTTCTTTGCTGAATTAAATCATTGGCAACAATGTCTTCTATTCTAAAAATATGCCACAGGCTGTAGGCAATAGATTTGCTGTGATAGCCATCTGCATTGATGAATGGCATAGCGGAAAAATCCTCGGCTGACAATTCATCTTGCAATTTTTTGATACACTCAAAAAGCGTATTGCGAAGCTTGAACAAAGTCTTTTTGCCTTCATCAAAAGTTTTTTCTTTGCTGATTTGAACCTGCATTTTTTTGTTTAATTCTGACCACTCTTTATTCATAACTACCCCACTGCAAAGCAAAATTATTTTAAAGGAACATACCCGACCTTATTTACAAGTTCCTGCCCTTGATCAGAAAGAATCCATTTAATCAACTTTTTTGTATTTTCCGATTCTTTGCCTTTGATGGTAACTGCATAAAAATTGCCTGTAAGAGGATATGTTTTATTTTTGATATTTTCTACGCTTGGCTCTACGCCATTAATCTTAAGCATTTTTACATCAGGATTTTTATTCATGTTTCTAAGAAAATATCTGAAAGTATAGCCGATTGCATTATCATGGTTTTCATAATCAGAAACCACATCTATTATTCCATCCATAAAAGTTAGTTTCTTGTGCGTTTCTGGCGGAATAAGATCAAAATCTTTTCCCATCATTTTTACAAAAGCAGTTTGACTTCCACTGTTTCTTGCCCTTTGGAAAGGCCTTATCTTTTTCCATTTACCGCCAACTTTTCTCCAGCTTGTAATCTTGCCGCTGTAAATATCTTTTATCTGCTGAAGGGTAAGGCTTTCAACAGGGTTTCTTGCATTTACAATAAAGACAAAGGCTTCGCATCCAATCGGATACATATTAAATTCCACTCCCCTTTCTTTAGCCATTTCCTTTTGCTCTTTTGAAGGTTCCGCCACAAAGATGATTTCATCCTCTCCCGACATAAGCTTTTCGTATGCCCAGTTTGTTCCTGAAAATCTAATAAAATATTCAACATTACAATCTGAAGGATATACAGCCTCGGCAAAAGAGCAGTAAACCGGGAAAAGAGCTGTTGCTCCGTCTATAACAGGAAGATTATCATCATTGGTAAATTTTAGCGTTGAGTCCGATTCAAGATGCGCAAGGCTTTGTGATTGCCTAAATGGAACATAATACAAGCTATACATTTCCTGCTGTTCTACTTTTAAAACATGCGAAACACAGGAGGCAAGCATTAAAATACTTGTTGCAAGACAAAGTGTAAAAAAAAGTTTTTTCATTTTTTTCCTAAACCGTAAAGTCGGCATCCACATGCTAATAATTATACTGTACCAAGGAAGGTTTGTAAACGAGAGAAAGACGGCGGATGTTGAAAAGGGGGTTGCATATTAAGCCTAGCCCCGATTGGAAGGGTGGCGCAGCCAAACCGCCGCAGGCGGGTCGGAGCGGGAGCGGAGCCCTGGAAAGCGGGGTTGAATTGGGGTCTGCAATTTTTACCCGTAAGTTTTCTTTTGGAAATTTGGCTGCTTGTTTTGACAGGAAATGAGCGCGCATCCTTGGCACTGCTTGTTTGCGACTTAGGGTAAAAGTTGCAGCAGTTGAACCAAGGAATGCGCTCCATAAAAAGAATACAGTTCCATCATTACCGAGCTCGACAAGAGTAAGCGTTTTAGCAGATTCCCGGGTCGAGCCCGAGAATGACATATTAACTATTAGACCAGTTCCTTTTTGATTGCATTCAGGAGCTCGTCGTAGGTTTCGAAGGCGGGGATGGTTGGGTTGTCGGCTTTGATTTGGTCGGTGCTCTTGAAGAGGAAGCCTGCCTTGCTTGCCTTTATCATGCCCAGGTCGTTGTGGCTGTCGCCGGATGCGATTGTCTGGTAGCCGATTGACTGGAGGGCTTTTACGGTTGTGAGTTTTGACTGCTCGCACCTCATTTTAAAGCCGGTTATTTCTCCTGATGGGGCAACTTCCAGTGTGTTGCAGAAGATTGTTGGCATGCCGAGTTTTTTCATGAGCGGGGCTGCAAACTGTGTGAAGGTGTCGCTTATGATTATGACCTGGCAGAGTGAGCGGAGTTCGTCAAGGAATTCTTTTGCACCGGGCATTGGGTCTATTGTTGCGATTGTGTCCTGGATTTCTTTAAGGCCAAGGTGGTGCTCCTTTAGGATTCCAAGGCGCCACTTCATGAGCTTGTCGTAGTCGGGTTCGTCACGGGTGGTGCGCTTGAGCTCAGGGATGCCGGATGCCTTTGAGAATGCAATCCAAATTTCTGGAACCAATACGCCTTCCAAGTCTAGGCAGGTAATGTACATGTTGTTTGCCATATTTTCCTCTTTGTGTTTTCTATTTTTTGTTAGCTTTGGCGTTAGCCTTATTGCTTGCTGAGTATATCAGATTTTTTGATTATAGTTAATAGGTTTTGTTTATACGGTTATGCGGTTAAGATGCAAACTGTTGACAGAGTTATTTTGGGCTAATAGAATTATGGTATGAAGAAGATTATTGTAGTAACAGGTGCCTCCAGCGGAATGGGGGCTTCTTTTGCAAGGCAGCTGGCGGAAGAGAGCGCGGGCTTTTTGCAGAGGGGCAAGACGCAGGCGGCTTCGGATGAAATTTGGATTGTTGCAAGAAGGAAGGACAGGCTTGAGGCTCTAAAAAAAGAGATTGAGGGCTTGGGGGAAGGAATTCCTTTTGTGCGCGTTATAGACATGGACATTAGCGGAAGGGATGGCGCAAGGGCTTTGGGGAAGCTTTTTTCTGACGAAGCTTCTGCTGAAGGATCTCTTTTTATAAACGTCCTTGTGAACAATGCGGGTTTTGGAACCTACGGTGAATTTGCAGAGACGGACGTTGAGCGGGAGATGGAGATGGTGGACCTTGACTGCACTTCCCTGACAGGCATTACAGGTTATGCCCTGCCTTTTATGGGTAAGGGTTCAAGGCTTATAAACACGGCAAGCCTCGCTTCTTTTTTGCCGCTTGGGAATTTTGCGGTTTACGGAGCGTGCAAGGCATACGTCCTAAGCTTTACGGTTGCACTGGCCGCAGAGCTGAAGCAGAAGGGAATAAGGGTGACGGCTCTTTGCCCTGGCCCTGTAAGCACGGAATTTGCAAACGTAGCTTCCAGGGGGGCAAGGAAGGAAGTTAAGCACGGTCTTAGCGCGGAAAAGACTGTTGCCCATTGCATACGGAAAAGCCGCAGGGGTTCACTGTATGCGCTTATGGCATTCAAGTGGAAGATTGCATCTTGGGCAAGCAAGCTGGTTCCACGGTATACATGCGCCTGGTTTACCTATAAGTTTAACAAGAGGCCCAGCAACTAAAGGCAGGTGCGGGCTAAGCAGCTTCCCGGGTCGTGGTTCGACAGGCTCACCAACCGCCCGAGACATTTTTTGTTAGCCAGAGAATGACGCAGCTAATACCGAGCAAGCCTACCCCCGATTGGAGGGGCGGCGTAGCCGTTGCCGCCAGGCAATGGAGGGGGTAAGGGGCCCCCGGAACCCCGGAAAGCGGGTTAGCAGATAAAAGCAGGTCCAGAAGAAGAAGAAGAAAAAAATTATCCGAATCAACTAGTCGTCTAGAAGGGCCGATGAAAAGTCGAAGCTGTTTTTTGAATCCGAGCGCAGGTAGTCGCTTGCAGCCTCTTCCACTTCCGCACGGAATTTTGGGCAGGAAATTCTGAAAATGTATCCGTGGCGGCCTTCGTTTATTATGCGGAGGCAGTACTTGTTTTCTTTTCTAAAGAGCTTTCTTAGGTAGCATATATAGGAAAACAATGTCTCTCTTTTTGCATAGGAATATTCGTTCCACATAAAGAGGCAGATTTTTTTTGTGTCCAAAAGCAAGCCCCTGTTTTTGTAAAAGTAGCAGAGCAGCTTGTATTTTGCAGGCTGTACGGAATGTTTTTCCCTGAAGAGTTCTATGCTAAAATGCCCAAGTTCCACTTCTTCCCTGCCAAGTATTTTTTTAGGGGGACAAACAATAGAGACGCAGGGCAGGACGTCTGGCTGGAGCATTACGCTTTCCAAGTCCCTAAAGAGCGGCATAAGGTTTCTGGCTGAAAATTCGCTTCCTACGGTGATTTTTCTGTTCCAGTTTAGGGCAAATTTTCCGGGGGAACCGTGGGGATCATTATAGTAGACGGTGGGGATTTTTGTTCCAGAGGCAAGCAGTGACCAGCCGGGGTCGTTCTGTTCGCTCATACGGAAATCCAGTGCAAGCAAGTCCACTTTTTGCGATCCATGCCGCCCCACCGTTTTTATGACCTTTTGCATGTTTGTAAAAACGACGGCAATATGACCTTTTTCCGCAAGCCGCCCCGCAATAAGCTGGCAGACGTTCCTCTCCCAGGTAAAAAAGACAATAAGCATAATAGACCTTCTCTCTCGACAAACTTTTTATTGAAATTAACTTATTGCTCAAAAAAAATCAATATATTTTCGTATTTTTATGACAAAATTCAGTTATTTTTGATATTTTATTCACTTTTTACATTATTTTACTTGCATTTTTTTAGAATATGTGTTTTAAAAATATCAATTTTTGGCAGATGATTTTTTTAGATGCATAAAAAACAGTGGAATCAGTTTTGCCTTCCGCTCACTGGCACATCCGCCTGAACCCCGCGGTGTCATGGAAGCGGTGTCACGGAAGCGGTGTCACGGAATAGGATATCAAACTAGCTGCGCTCGTTCCGCTCCGTACCCGCAACGAAGTTTCACGCAATGAGGGGTTCAGCCCACAAGGCTACGCACTTGCTACCGTTGTGTGCCTTCCGCCGCACACATACACCGTAGAAAGTGCGTGCGGTGTACCCGGAGTGTGGGTTTCAGTTACTTTGCATAAGAAAATGTAGCGTAAAAATTGATTTTTATGATACGAATTAACGAAATGCGCGATTGACACTTGAGCCGCTCTTGCTTACTATTGCCTTTATGGAAAAAATAAACATCAGGAGGGGCATTGTCTTTGCCCTCATTTCAGGCTTCTGCTTTGCCCTTATGGGAATTTTTGTACACGCAGCGGGTGACCTGCCCTTCTACCAAAAGGCCGTATTTAGGAATTCAATTGCCTTTTTGATTGCGGCGGTGGCCCTTGCGTCAAAGGCTAAGTCAAGGGGCACGAGGGAAGTTCTGCGTGTTCCAAAAGGCGCCCTCAAGTTCCTGATTCTGCGTTCCATTTTTGGCACGATAGGAATATTCGGGAATTTTTACGCTCTGGGAAAGATAAATGTGAGCGATGCAAATATGCTGAACAAGATGTCCCCTTTCTTTAGCCTACTGATGAGCATTTTCCTGCTGGGGGAAAAGCCAACTGCCCTTTCCGTGCTTTCTCTTTTTACGGCCTTTACCGGTGCCCTGCTTGTTATAAAGCCTTCCATGGACTTTTGCAAGATGGCTCCGGCTCTTGCGGGACTTGCGGGGGGAATGGGGGCAGGCTTTGCATACGCAAACGTTCGCAAATGCCACGAATACAAAGTGGAGGGCTACCTTATAATAGCCTTTTTTTCAGCCTTTTCCGTCCTTGCAGCCCTTCCTGCAACAATTGCCTTTTACCAGCCCATGACTACAAGGCAGGTCATCTTCCTTATAGGGGCCGGTGTTTCGGCAGCAGGCGGCCAGATGGGGATTACGGGGGCGTACTTTAACGCGCCATCCTACAGAATTTCGATATACGAGTATTCGCAGATAGTCTTTTCCGCGCTACTGGGCTTCCTTATTTTCTCCCAGGTGCCGGACTTGCTGAGCATTGCGGGTTACGTGATGATAATAGGAACCGCACTCGCAGTCTTTTTGGTCACGAATGCGCATAAGGCGGATGAAGATTCCGCGCAAAATTAAGGGCTGGCGGTTGAGATCCCTCATGCAGCCTAAAGCGGAGTCTTTGCCAGGGCAATCGTCCTGAGTATGTTCTGCATTACCCTAAAGCTTTCCGGGGTTAGGGATTCTTCGTTGTCGTAGGCTGTGTGGAAGAGCCTCCACGTGTAGGGCATGCGCTCCTTGTAGGCATATTCCTTTTCGCCGGACGAAAGCCTTTCCTTCTTGCTTGATTCCCTGTTCATGACGGCATTCTTTAGATCCGGATGCTGGTTAAGCTCGCGGGCATAAAGAGATGCCTCCTTTGCAGGAAGCATTGTAATTGCAACGGCAGGAATTCCGCAGGCCAGAAATGCAGCGTTGTCACTGTAGGGGACCGGCAGGCACATCCAGCGTCCCGGGCTTGAGCGGCGGAGTATTTCCTGTGTGCGCTCAAACAAGTCGGAAAACCTTGAAGAAAAAGCTTTTGGGGCCTTTGCGGGAATTTCCGTGTTGGCAAGGACAGGTATTTCTCCCCTTCCGCATGAGTCAAATACGTAGACGTCGTCGTTTGTTATGCCAAGCCTTTTGAATACGTTTGCTATGCCAAAAGCACCCTGCTCGCTAACCCCGGTGTTCCAGCCAAGCTCTTCTCCGTCGGTAAAGAAAATGCGAACATTGTGGAACCCCTGCATATTGTAAAGCTCTACCGCCCAGTTCATAATCTGCCAGTCGGCAGCGCTGTTGTCGTTTGCTCCGGGGCTGTTCTCAACCCTGTCGTAATGGGCAATGACTGTCTTTATCTTGAACTGAGGATTGTATGAGGAAGGAGGAAACTGCACAAGGATATGGTTCTTGCCGTCTATGGAAGCAACTACAGCCTTAACGCCATGCTGCTCAAGCCACGAGCAGATAAATTCTCTGCGCTGTGCATCCGGGGAAATGAACTGTGAAAACTCTTTTGGCAAAAAACTCATACTTTTATTATAAGCCCCAAGCTTCTTTTTTACAAGGAAGATTTTTTTATTAAGGAGGGGTAAGTCTCCCCCTGCGCCCGCACTTCGTTGCGTGCTACCCCCTCTGCGGGGGACACCCCCGCAACTCCCCCGAAAAACACGGAACATATGTTGGCATAAAAAACCGCGAGCATACTTAGCATGCGACCAACGCCTTCTGTTAGGGCAAATCTTAGCAAACAAAAAAAAGCGGCCCCAAAAGGAACCGCCTATTTTTAACAGCTAGTAGGAAGAATCATGGAATGAAGAAAAACCGCCATCCCTGCCGCCACGACGGAAGTCTCCGCCGGGGGCACCACGTTCGCCACGGTCATTGCGGAAGTCCCTGCGGTTAAAATTGCGGGGGCCACGGTTCTGCCTTTCTTCCGCTACGTTTACACGGACACGGCGGCCGTCGATTTCCCTGCCGTTAAGTTCGGCAATTGCCTTGTCTGCCGCAGAGTCGTCCGCAAGCTCCACAAAACCGAAGCCCTTTGACTGCTGGGTGTCGCGATCCTTAATGACTACTGCAGAAACAATTTCTCCATAAGAAGCGAATACGTTTTTCAGCGTGTCCTCTGTTGTGGCATAGTTCAGGTTGCCAACATAAAGTTTTTTGGACATAAAAAAATCCTTTACCGAAATACGGTAGTTTTAAATTACTGATAAGCCAGCTGCTACCTTGGTCTTCTGAAAAACGAAACCTTCAGGTTAAATTTATCTGGAGAAACAAGATATTTTAATCTTATTCTAAGTGTTGTCAGTTGTCAAGCGAAAAAAAGGGGAGAGACACCCCCTACTCCGAAGCGAGGGGTTTCTCTGCTAGAAACTGCGTTGCAAGTTCCCCTTAAACCCCACTTCAACGGAACGCCTTGCTACCGTTTCATCCGGCACGGCTTAGGGGCCATATCGCTCAACGTTTCGCGATATGCCTAAGAACCCCAGTTTTTTTCATTATTATTTCGTCCCAAGGAGACGGTTACTTGCAACTCAGTATGCCCCCCTTCCGCTGCACACAAAACTGATTCCCGGCCTATTTTGCATAGAAAAAAATAAAAGAAACAGATTTTTATGCCATACAAAAATCCTCAGAAGCTAACTACGGCTTGAATCCTTCTCATGAAATGCGGGGAAGTTGCCGATAATTCAAGGTAGAAAACTGGGTTTTTGCCATGTCACCGGTTTTGCAATCAGAATAAAGCGTTATTTTTGCGCGTAATGCTTTTTTTTTGAATTTTAATGTGCTATAATGGGTTAATATGGATAAAAGGGATTTTTACAGCTTGCTTAAGGCAGTTCCAAAGGCAGAAATTCACCTGCACCAGGAAGCTGTTCCTGAAAGGAAGATTATAAACAAACTATACAAAAAATGCAGCGGCCGTGAAATGACCGAGGCGGAACTCAACAATCTCTTTTCCTACTCAGACCTTGAGGGCTTTTTGCAATCCTTTATGTCCGTACAGCGCATGTTCACGGAGGAAAAAGACCTCCGCTTTATAATTGACGCGCTTGACTCATACGTTGCGGCAAACAACATCGTATACGCGGAGACATTTTTTGCCCCGTCATCCCTGCTTAAGAAAGGCTTTGACTTTACATACAGCATTAACATTCTTACCAAGGGCTTTAAGAAAATCAAGGAAAAGCGCGGCTGCACAATAAAGACAATCGTTGACGTAAGCCGTTCATTTGGCCTTGAGAACGCACAGCACAACCTTGATCTTGTACTTCATGAAAAGAACCCGGAAATAATAGGAATTGGCCTTGGCGGAAGCGAAACATTCGGCCCAGCAAGGGACTTTGCATCTGTTTTTGACAACGCAAAAAAGGCTGGGCTCCACACTGTTGTTCATGCAGGGGAGACGGAAGACAGCTGGTCTATGAAGGACGCAATAAACCTTCTGCACGCAGAGCGCATTGGCCACGGAACCAGCGCGGCTTATGACGAGGAATTCATTAAGGAACTGGCGGCAACCCAGCTTCCACTCGAAGTCTGCCCGACAAGCAACCTCTTTACAAAGAAATACGTAAAGGAACTAAAGGACCACCCGGTAAAGCAGCTCTTTGACAAGGGCGTCTTTATCACGATAAACACGGACGACCCTTCTTTCTTTAAGGTTTCACTCATAGACGAATACTGGAACATATACAGCGTTCTGGGATTCACACTGGAGAACATAAAGAAGATTATCAAGAACGGCTTTAGGGCATCTTTTATAAGCCAGGAAGAAAAGGACGACTACTGCGCAAAGGTAGACGAAGCCTGGGATGCCTGGTTTGAAAGCCACCCCAAGGCTGCACGCGAATAGCCCCACCCCATTCTTTTTGCAAAAGGGAGGCTCCCTACAGTTCCCTCACCTGTTTTCTTGCAACCTTAAATTCAATGCGCGCTTCCCTCCCAAGCCAGTCTGTAATTACAAGAGCGGCGTCTTCTGTATTTCCCCAATCACAGCGGGCGTTGCGGGCGGCGTTTGAG
>DFJV01000038.1:0-11795 GCA_002373205.1 Treponema sp. UBA3662 | reverse complement strand
GGGTAGCGGACAAGCCAACAAAGCGGAGAGAATCGACACTGCTTGCAGGGGCGATTCGTGGAGCGACTTGGCTTGGGAGCGAGGGGGAGACTTCCCCCTCCTTGGAAGAAAGGGATTGCAGGGGGTATTCGCAGCGTAGCTTCGAGCGGACTTCCCCCTCCTTAGACAGAAGAGATTGCTTATTGGATTCTAATTGCTGCTTTGAAAACTGATTTTCTTTATTGCAGATGCTGCTTTTTACGTAGGCTGCGGCCATTCCGCCTTTTAGGGACAGGATGCTGGGGCCTACAAGTTCTATTGCACCTTCCGTCCTTAGGCTTACGGCTTCCTGGCAGTAGGGCTTAAGGTTTCCGCACTGGTCGCAGGCACAAAGGTTCACGGAGGCAAGGTCGTAGCTTTCGTCTTCCACGAGCAGGGTCCTTTTTGCCGTGGCCTTTACAAAAACGTCCGAGGATGCAGTTTTTATGCAGATTGCAACCACTTTTCCATCTCTTACGGCTTCAAATTTGTACTGGACGGACGAAGAGCCCCAGTTTGTAACGTACTTTCCGTAAAATTCCCAAAGTTTTTTTACGCTTACGGTTCGCTTGGCAAGCAGGTAAAGCAGTGAAAGCTTAACGCCAAAAGGAATGCCATTCATGCCATGGTCGCGGACAGCAAAGAGAATGCGCTTTATTCTTTCCGAGTCGCCTTTTTTTATCCCACATTCGCTAACAAGTCGGTCGCCTACAAAGTCGTCTATTAGGATTGGGGCATGGAGCAAGTGCTTGAAGGGGGAATTCTTTTTTGCAGAGTATTCCTTTACAAAGCATTCGTTTACGTAGAGCCTTACGCTTTCTGCATTGGTAAAGGCCCAGACAGAGCCGATTGCACCTGCCGGGTAGTCGCCAATGTCCATGGAGCTTGAAACTTCAAGGACGTCCCCAACCTCTTCTGCATCCCCCTGGCTTTTGTAGACAAAGGCAGCCAGCTTTGGGTTTCTGAACATGTCCATAACTCCGTGGTAACATACGTAGTCCCCGGAGCCAAAGTCCTTGTGGGTGTTGTAGTCAAAGGCACACCATCCGCTTGCACCGGCATGGTCTTTTGAAGAAGCAAGGGCATCAAGGACTGCTGCGTGGCGCAATGCGTGCTCAGTGCGGATTCTTTCTGCGTCAAAGCTTTTTGTGGGGAACATGTGGCCGTTGTATTCAGTGACCATAAAGCCTTTTTTTGTTTTTGTAACTTTTTTCTTTGGCTCAAGGGCTGCTGTTTTTTTTACAAGCTTTTTTGCAAACTTTACGCTGGCAAAGTTTCCGCTGGCAAGACTTCCACTGTTCGAGCTGCCACCGGCAAGATTCCATCCCGCAAAGGAAAAGTCGTTGTAGGTGTAGACATCTTCCAAGAGCTGCGATTTTTTTAGGAAGCGAACTCCCCCGGTCGGTCGGCTTGGGTCTAGGCTTTTGCAAAGGGCATTTGTCTTTTGGTAAAGCTCTTCGTCATCCTGGCTTTCGTTTATGCGCACTCCCCACAAAAAAACAGAAGGATTGTTGCGGTACTGCAAAACCATGTCGCGTACGTTTTCAAGAGCCTGCCCCCTCCACTCAGAGCTAGTCCCAATATGCTGCCAGCCTGGAATTTCTGTAAAGACAAGGAGGCCTATCTCGTCGCAGCGGTCAACAAAATGGCGGCTCTGCGGATAGTGGCTTGTCCTAACCTCGTTAAGCGAAAGCTCGTATTTTAGTATGTCCGCATCTTCCCTCTGCATGTTCTTTGGCATTGCATATCCAACATAGGGAAAACTCTGGTGCCTGTTTAGCCCCCTAAGCTTTACCTTGATTCCGTTAAGGTAGAATCCTGTAGAGTCAAAGCGGATTTCCCTGAATCCAAAGCGCACGGTCTTTGAGTCAACTTCATTTCCGGCAGAATCCAAAAGGGCTGTCCTAAGGCAGTAGAGTGCGGGGCTTTCCAAATTCCACTGCATCACCCCCGAAGCCACACCGGAAGTTAGCGTTGTCTTTCCCCTTATTCCGCTTGTAACGGAGGCAAGGAAATCTTCTTCGCCAAGAGCGGAAAAATCGGCATAGTCTTCTTCCCAGCCATAGCCTTCCTGCCACGCAAAGACTTCCTGCTGAATCATATAGCCCAAATTCTTTGCCTCTTCATCGCAAGCATTGAGCGTAACCCGGGAAGTAAAGGCATTTTTCTTTGTGGTAACAAAAACGTCTTCTATAAAAACCGCATTTTTTACTTCTATATAAACGTCCCTGTAAATACCGCCGTAGGTCATGTAGTCAATTACAAATCCAAATGGCGGCTGGTCCAGGGTCTCCCGGCTGTCCACCTTTATGCAAAGGACATTTTCTTCTCCAGCAGGCAAAAGGGCATCGGTAAGGTCTGTGGAAAAAGAAGTGTAGCCACAAGAGTGTGTTTTTAAAAGCCTGCCGTTAAGATAGACTTCGCTTTTGTGGGCAGCGGCAGCTACTGTTAGGATTATTTTTTTACCTGCCCAGTTTTCTTGGGTTGCAAAAGATTTTCTGTAGGCGCAAAGCTTCTGATAAAGCTGCGGGGAAAAGGAATTGAATGGACTTGTTGCAAAGGAATGGGGAATGTTCACCTCTTCCATTTCTCCGCAATAATTCTTTTCCGTCATAGCCGTGCTGAATTCATCAGAAAAAAGCCAGCCCCTGTTCATAAAAATTCTGCAATTGTCTTCCATTCGGTTATTTTACGAAAAAAACATTTATTAAACAAGAAGAGGATGCAGTTAGTCAGTTTTTTCTGTTCTCTGTTTTTTTGGACGCAGTCCTATTTGCTCTACCATTTTGCTTTTTGGCTAATGCGACAGAACATGTCTTTGCGTCACGGGCTTTGCGGGGTTTCGGCATTCGCCTCCATTGCCTGACGGCAACGGCTTCGCCGCCCCTCCAATCCCGCGTAGGATTAATTTAAATCCTTAGCCCAAGATGCAGTTGCGCTCAAAAAGGTATTCGGCCGCAAACTGAATCTTTGTTGCGTTGAACTCTTCTTCCAGCGGAAAAAGGAAATAGGTGCATGTAGAGGTGCTAAGGGTAACGCACTGCCCCTGCCCGCGGTAGTCGTACTCAGTGTGGACGGAGGGTGTGGCACGGCTTGCAAAGAAGAGCGTCTTTGGATTTTCCTGCATGTATTCCGTAAAGGTAAGGTAGAAGCCTTCTTCCTTGTGCACAAGAAATCCCTTTCCTAGCGCAATAAAATTCTTTGAATTGGGAAGGGCTTCAACACGCACTTTCTGGGCAAAAGAATACCTTCCTTCCTGAATCTGTGCCTTAACGCATTCCCTTTCCCATTCGTAGTATTCGGGGATTGTAAGGGTCTTTGGCGCATTAGTGCATGGCTCCCCGTCTTTTTTAGATGAAGAAAGCATTCCGTATTCATCCATGGAAAAAACAGCCCCGCAATTTTTGCAGAAGAGCTTCTCTCCTTTTGAATCCATACAAAATTCCTTGCCACATTCCCTGCACTGGTAGAGCGGCATGTGGAGTCCCTCTGCCCTCTTCTTATATTTAATTGCAATTTTTCTTTCGCGCTGGTAGGCATAGTCGTCGTAGGTAAGCTCCTTTTGCAAGACACCCAGAATCTGTACGGCGGACATCTGCTTCATCTGTTGGGGCAAGAGGACGCATTTTAGCCTTGCGGAAAGCCTGGCCTCTTTTCTTGGCGTAAGGTTCCAGATTGGCGACTGTATGTGGTTTCCATTCATTACGAGGGTAACGACAGGCACGTTCAAGAGCTTGGCAAGTTTTGCAATGGAAAGCGTAAGTGAGGAATTTGTTCCCACGTTTGAATAGCGGGCTTCTGGGTAGATTACCATTATGTCCCCGCGGGAAATTACCTTCTGGATGTTGCGCACAAGGGCAAAGTCGCTTATGAACTTTCTTGTTCCAAGGCAGCCGGCCTGGCGGTAAATCCACTCACCAAAACATTCAAAGCCTTCAAGCTCGGAAATATAGTTTGCCCTGCGGGGAAAAAGTGCCAGTGGCGTTACATAAAAATCCATAAAGGAATGGTGGGAGCCCAGAAGAAGGAAAGGCGGTTTTATGCCCTTCATGCCTTCCTTTGAAATCTTAAGGCGGTACTTCCTTGTCTTAAAAAAGCAGGCAAGCCACATTAGGGGCAAAAGAAAAATGTTCTGCCTTGGCGGAGTTTTTATGCCGTCAAAGGGGGTAGCGTCTATCTTCTTTCTTTTTCGCGTACTAAGAGTGCTTTGGTAGTTTCTTGTCATAGCCTTTGCCCCTTATGCAGACAGAAGGGGATTCTTACCAGCCATGTATTTTCTTATTGCAGGAACAACGGAAAGTCCCGTGTAGAAAATCATAGTGGCAAGGAAAGATGCCCCGGTTGGAGTAAGGTAGAATAAGAATGGAATGTGCACGTCGCAAGTGACCGGGTTGTAGATTGCAAGCGAAACTGCAACCCCAAAGACAACTGCCGCCATGCCAACAAGATTTACCCCTTTAGTAAAGCGGTAAACACCCTCATGCCCCTTCATTCCGTATGCAGCACGCAGGTCTATCTTTTGTCTTCGCACAAAGAAGAAGTCAGCAAAGAGGACGGCCGCAAGCGGGGCGTAGATGCAGGCACTGACGGTTAGGAATGCGCCAAAGTAGTCCACCACTTTTCCCCAGATGCAAAGGAGTATTCCGTATAGCGCAAGGATGATTATGTGGGTGTTGTAGCCTATTTTCCTAAAGGCAGACCGCAGCATTACGCCGTAGATGTAAGCGCCTACAGCCTGGGTTCCAATGTTTGCAAAGGCAACGAGGAGCAGTGAGCACAAGGCCAAAAGCGGGGAAGCAAGGGTTGCAAGCATAAGGGTTGGGTCGTCTATCATCTTGCCGCATGTGTACTGCATGGCAATGGCCATAACCGCACCAACCACGACAAAGAAGGAGCCTGAAAGCCCCTGTCCCAAAACGCCTGCCCAGTAGCCGCCCCTCTCTGTCTTTGCAACGCGGGGTATTTCTGCCATTCCGCCAACAAGCGTTATTACGAATGCAAAGTTTGCCTCCACGGACATTATGTATGGAATTATATTGTTCTTAAAAGGGGTCTTAGGCCTGTAGCTCATGATGTAGTCAAATGGTACGGAAGAAAAGCCCACTACTACAACGACAGCGCCAACAAGCAAAAGAAGCGGCACCAGTATGCGCGTAGTCCAAGTGATTGCGGAAAGCCCCTTGTAGGCGATAAAAGTTCCAAGCGCAACGCAGAAAATTCCAAGCAATACATGCGAGGCGGGAGGAAGCGCAATGCCTGCTAAGTTTGCAAGGTTTGCCATGCTGGAAGCAAACAAATCCGCACACACCGCATACCAGGGATAGTTTATCACGATAATCAAGACCGTCATAACAAGAACCCCGACCGGCCCAAGTGCAGAACGCAGCCACACCCAGATGTCTATTCCAAAGCGTACAGAAAGAATAACCGGCAGCTGGTAAATAACAAGCATTAGTATGGCTCCCAGAAAAGCCCCAATCAGAAGCTGCTTAAAGCCAACAAGGGTCGCAAGGTAGGAGCCCTGGGTATAGCTCCAGGTTGCAATGCAGTAGCCAGAAAGCACAAGGAAAGCATCCAAAAAGCCATACAGTCTTTCCGTCTTTTTTACGGGAAGGACACCAAACATGGCTTCACGTTCAACCGCGCTGTTTTTTGCAGAATCACCTTTCACAGAAGAATCATTTTTCACAGAAGAATCCCCCCGGCAACAAGCCCAAGCAAGCAAACAATGGCAACAAAGGCTACCGCAATATAGTCACGCCTAGAAAACCTCTTTGGAAAAACATAGCTGTCTTCTTCCATAAGGGCAAGGCGCCCTTCAAGTTCCTTTTCAAATTCATTCATAATAGGCAAAGAATAGCAAATTTTATTTTCTGCCGCAAGATTGCATTTTTTTTGCAGTATTTCTGTCAGATTCTGAATTCTTTTGATGATATAATATATGGAGGCAAAAGTTGAACAAACCGGTACTTCAAAACAGGGAATACAAGGACAGGCTCTTCAAGGCCATATTCGGACGCAATACGGAAGAAAGCAAGAGATGGAGGCTGGAGCTCTACAATGCTCTCAACGGTACTTCATACACGGATCCTGATGCACTAGAGGTCAACACAATAGAAAACGTCATCTACATAACCATGCGCAACGACATTTCTTTTCTCTTAGACTCGGAGATGAACCTCTACGAGCAGCAGAGCACCCGAAACCCCAACATGCCATTAAGGGGGCTTATGTACTTTGCACAGCTTTACCAGATTTACCTTACGGAAAGAGACAAAAGCCTTTTAAGCAGCAAGCTGGTCAAAATCCCCACTCCAAAGTTCATCGTCTTCTACAACGGGAGCGAAAACGAGTAATGCCGCTGGAACCTTAAGCTTTCAGACTCATTCATGAGCGAAGACAAATCGGGCAACTTTGAGTGGACGGCAGAAGTAATCAACATGAACCCAAAATGCCGCTTAAACAACAGTCACGCCACCTGTCTTGACAACAAGCAGAAAAAATGCCACTTACCCCTTCAAAAAAATTGCAAAGCGTTGTATGATTACATTAGGTACGTTTACCGCATAAAAGAAAACCGCAGGTCCGGCATGAGCAAAGCGGATGCTGTCGGGGAAGCCGTTGAATGGGCCATAAAGGAGAGCCTGCTGAACGGATTTTTCAAGAAGCAGAAAGCGGAGGTAACAGGCATGAGCCTTACAGAATTTGACGAGGAAGAATTCAAGAGAGTCTGCCGGGAAGACGGTTACGAGGACGGTCTTGCAGACGGAGAAGCAAGAAAAGCCTTCAAAACTGCGGAGAATCTTCTAAGAATGAATGTCCTAACCTTAGAGCAGATAGCCCAGGCAACAAGCCTCCCCCTGGAAAAAGTCCGTGAACTTTCGGAAAAAAGCTGCATAAAAGCCTAGCCGCAAACATAAGACAGCCCCACATTTTCCATCCCCTTCCCTTATATTGAATTTTCCGCACCTTTATGCTATGCTTGCATAAATTCATATTCCCTGGAGAAAAAAATGTCCACACCGATTCAAAACTATTTGGCCGCATGCAACAACAACCCCAACCCGGCCATGATTTCTTACGTAGCAAACCTTCAGCAGGTAAAGGAAGTAGCCCCAGACATCGCCGCTTCCGTGGTAAATGAGCTGGAAAACCAGAGACGCCACCTAAAGCTCGTAGCAAGCGAAAACTACTGCTCGCTCAACGTACAGGCCGCAATGGGCAACCTTCTTACAGACAAGTACGCAGAAGGCTTCCCCGAACACCGCTATTACGGCGGCTGCGTAAACATTGACGCTGTGGAAAACACCGCCGCCCGCGAAGCAGAAAAGCTTTTCGGAGCAGACTACGCTTACGTCCAGCCCCACTCCGGAGCAGACACAAACCTGGTTGCATACTGGGCAATCCTCAGTGCAAAAGTCGAAACCCCAACCCTTGAAGAACTCGGCGTAAAGTCACTTGCAGAACTCACCGACGAACAGTTCGACATGCTAAGAAAACGCTTTGGAAACCAGAAGCTCATGGGACTTGACTATTCCTGTGGCGGACACCTTACCCACGGTTACCGCATGAACGTATCTGCCCGCATGTTCGAAAGCCATCCCTACGGTGTTGACAAAGAGACAGGCCTCCTTGACTACGACGCAATCGAAAAGCAGGCCATGGAAGTAAAGCCGCTTATTCTTCTTACAGGATTCTCCGCCTACCCACGCCGCATAGACTTCAAGCGCTTCCGCTCAATAGCAGACAAGTGCGGTGCAGTCCTTATGGTAGACATGGCACACTTTGCAGGACTCGTAGCAGGAAAGGTGCTCACAGGTGACTATGACCCGGTAAAATGGGCAGACATAGTAACAACCACAACCCACAAGACCCTCCGCGGTCCACGCGGTGCAATGATTCTCTGCAAAGAAGAGTACAGGGACTATGTAAACAAGGGATGCCCAATGGTACTTGGCGGACCTCTCGGCCACATAATGGCGGCAAAGGCTGTAGCATTCAAAGAAGCCAACACACAGGCCTTCCAGGATTACGCCCACAACGTAGTCAAAAATGCAGCTGCCCTTGCAAAGGAATGCATGGCTCTGGGAATGAAGCTCCAGACAGGCGGAACGGAAAACCACCTCATGCTCATAGACGTAACAAGCTACGGCCTTACAGGAAAGCAGGCAGAAGCAGCCTTGTTCAAGTGCGGAGTAACTGCAAACGCAAACGCCCTTCCCTACGACAAAAACGGCGCATGGTGGACAAGCGGAATCCGTGTAGGTACCCCAGGCCTTACAACACTCGGCATGAACGAAAACGACATGAAGGAAGTTGCCAACATCATAGACCTTGTCCTTAAGGGAACAAAGCCAGGCCTTACAAAAGAGGGCAAACCTGCAAAGGGCAAGATTGACCTTAACGAAGCCACAGAAAAGCAGGCAAAGGAACGCGTACAAAAGCTACTTGGCGCACACGTTCTCTACCCCGAACTTGACCTTGACTTCCTCAAGAAAGAATTCGTAAACGCATAATTTCTAAATTTATTTCTGTCTAATAATCTGGGCGTTGCCCCGCATGCGCGGGGCCGCGCTTTCCAGGGTTCCGCGGGGCCCTACCCGCTCCATTGCCTGTCGGCAACCCGCATGCGCGGGCCCTTACAATCGCTAACGCAAGAAGCGGGAGCTGCATCTGTAGGAGATGACATGAAAAATATCAAACTGCATCTTTTTCTGTCGGCAACAATCCTCCTGCTTACAGGCTGCTCCACCGTCCCCTATACGCAGACAGAGCAAACAGAACACGCACGCACAGAAAACGGCAGGCTTTACCAAGAGCTTGCACCAGGCTGCGTTACAGCGGAAGAATACAACTACCTAACAGGCATCTGGAATTCAGGACAGGACAGCTTTGCCCTACAGATTCCACTCTGCAAGGCAACAAGCCATCTCCTTAATCAGACCAAAAGAAACTCATTCACCGTTGTCGGTTTGGACGGCAATGAAGAAACAGAAGCAGAAAGCGAAAAAGACGAAAAACCGCCAAAAGACCACGAGCTTCACACATACGCAGGCTACACCCTCTGCTACAGGGAAAGCTATGAACAGTCAGAATGGGTTGCCTACAGCCTAACAAGAAGCCAGCTTGAGCACAAGGTAACAGGGCGAACCAACGACTTTAGGGCAGACACACTCATCTCCACAGGCTCTGCAAAACCGGCAGACTACAAGGGTTCAGGCTTTGACAGGGGACACCTTGCACCGGCCGCAGACATGGCATGGAGCCTAAAAAGCGCACACGACAGCTTCCTCATGAGCAACATGAGCCCCCAGGCCCCATCCTTCAACAGGGTAATATGGAAGCTCTTGGAAGAAGCGGTAAGAAATTGGGCACAGCAATACGGCACAATCTACGTGGTTACAGGCCCCGTCCTTGAAAAAGAGTCAAATGAATACCAATCAATCGGTGAAAGCGAAGTTGCGGTTCCAGAATACTTCTACAAGGCACTACTTGTTTTCATCCCGGTCTACGCAGAAAGCAATTCAGCCACAGGAGAAATAGAAGCCTACCGCGTTCAGTGTGTGGCATTCATAGTGCCCAACAAAGGCTCTGGCAAAGACATATACAAATTCATCTGTTCAGTAGACCTGGCAGAAGAAAGAACAGGCCTAGACTTCTTTGCAAACCTACCCGACGAAGTTGAAGATCTTGCAGAAAGCGAATGCGGAGAGATTTTTCTAGAACCCTAACTTGTTTGCAAAAAAAAAAGATATATTCGACACCCAATGTCATTCCCATGCTTGACACGACAATCTGTCCGCAAACAAAAAAAAAGAGATATCTGCTACCCAATGTCATTGCCGTGCTTGACACGGCAATCTGTTTGCAGACCAAAAGAGACATTCTGGCCCCCATGCCATTCCCTTACTTGATACGGAGAGATTTTTCTAGAACCCTAACTTGTTTGCAAAAAAAAGCCTAGCCGGGATTGGAGGGGTTGCGAAGCAAGTACCCGAAGGGTACCGGCCGAAAGGCAAGCCCCGCAAAGCCCGTACCAAAAGAAACTGGAACGAAGCATAAAAAGCCCCCGGTAAAAAATTAAATACGCTCCAAAGAATCAAATAAATTCAAAGAATCAAATAGATTCGCAATCACATGGATTCAGAATTGTAGTTCACAAGCGTGGTTGCCTTTATAGGAGAAAGCACCCTGTCGTAATTAAGGAAGGGAAGCCCAATCACACCAAAAACACCCGCAACGCTGGCACCGCCCTGCTCAACAAGATTCCTTGCGGCGGCAAGAGTTCCACCGGTAGCAATAAGGTCGTCCACCAAAAGAATGCGCTTGTCCTTGGTAATGTCCGCCACATGGACCTCTATCTCCGCAGTACCGTATTCAAGGCTGTACTTGCAGCTGAATGTCTTTCCGGGAAGCTTACCCTTCTTTCGTATAAGCACAAGCGGAATCCCCATGCGGATTGCAAATGGAGAGGCAAAAATAAAACCGCGGGATTCAATGGCCGCAACCGCATCAATCTTTTCATCCTTGTAAATTTCAACCATGCGGTCAATGCAATAATTGAACGCTTCGGGATGACGCAATATGCCTGTAATGTCGTAAAACAAAACCCCCGGCTTTGGAAAGTCAGGAATTCTTCCGATTACCTTGTCCAATACTTCAAAATCTTTATTCTGTGCCATGCTTTCTATTTTATTATGAAAATTTCTTTGTGTCTATACGGCTCATGGCAGTACGCTTGACTCGCACGTTCTCAAGGTAAGACTTTATTGCGCCAGAGTCGTCATTCTTTATTCCATTCTTAAGAACTTCAAGTGACTGCTGGAATTTTTCTATGTGCCCCAAAAGCTCCTTCTTGTTGGCAAGGAAAAGTTCCGTCCAAAGCGGTGCGTTAATCAGTGCAATGCGGGTAAGGTCTTCAAAGCTTCCGCCGCCAAAAGCCGTAACCTCCGTATCTTCCGCAGAATCAACAAGGGCACTTGCAATAACGTGGCAAAGCTGGCTTGTAAAGGCAATCTTGTGGTCGTGGACATTGGCATCTGTCTCCACAATGCGGGTAAATCCCATGGCTGTAATAAGGCACTTAAAAAGCCTAAGGTTTTCCGCGTCTGTGTGCTCAAGCGGCATCACTATGTAGTTGTGGTTTTCAAAAACGCTGCCGTTGGAAGAGGCATACCCTTCGCGCTCGCTACCGGCCATGGGGTGCCCCGGAATAAAGTCAAAGCCGCAGCCGGAAAGCTCATCCATGCGCTCAAAAATCAAGGCCTTAACACCGCTTATGTCAGAAACGATTGCCCCTTCCTTAAATTCATTCTTGTGGGCACACAAAAAATCCGCAGTGGCATGCGGATAAAGACAAACATAAACAAAGTCACACTGGGAAAGCATAAGGGGAGCATCTTCCACAGAAAAAGCCCTGTCCGCAATATGCTGTTCAAGGCACATGTCCAAAGAAGCCCTGTTAATGTCGCAGGCATAAATCTTTCCTGTTGCACCCTCTTTAGAAAGCACGTTTGCCCTTATAGCCTTTGCAAGGGAGCCACCCATAAGCCCCATTCCAACAATACCGTATGTAAAATGTTCAAGTTCCTTCATATTATAATCCTGATTAACTATAGCACAAAAGGCAGGTCAATCCAATAGCTTTTGTTTTTTTATATTCTTTTGGAGCCACCCGCCCCCGTCGTCACCCTGAACTCGATTCAGGGTCTGTCCAATCATAAATCATTTTCTTCTATTCTGGAGCCAGCTCATTTTTTAACTGTGCCCGGCACTCC